>JAJAYX010000515.1 GCA_026785985.1 Rudanella sp.
ACGGAGCCGCTTTGCTAAATGCTTACGAACTGTATGAGTACGATACTAGAAATCGGGTAGTGCAGCGTCGACTATATTACCGCCAAAGCCAACCTACATCGGGTACTGACTTCGACCTCTATCAGGAACAACGATTTCAGTATGTAGATGAAAATAAGGTAGTTAGTCGGAATTATTATTTTACGTCTGGCAAATCCTGGTTGCAGAAATGGACCGAAACCCTTACCGAAAACAGACGCCCCGTTCGAGCGAGTTCATATAACCCTGACAGCGACGGAACATCACGTGGGCTTTTATTTGAAGACAGAACTTACGTTTATGAAGGGGGTCGTTTGGCCAAAGAAGAGTACAGAAATGCTAAGCATGAGTTGTATCAAACCAACGAACGACACTATAACGGTCGTACTGCTGAGGTGGGTATCATTTACCCCGGTCAGAGTAGGTTTGTGATTCAGGTACTCGACTATGACCGTCGCGGACGTCTAATCAAGCAGCAGTTTCGAAACCCAAATTTTGGAACTCAATTACAAACGCTGGTTGCGCCGGTGTTTCCACCTATCAGTGTGTTTGAGTACAACGATTAATTGAGTGTAGTAGCTCCATTTTACTGGTGGAGCTACAGTTGTAGTTGGTGCGGTTTGGGCCCAAAGGGTAGTTGGGGACAGTATTTCCAGCATTAAAATAAAGCGCTTCATACAAACAGTTTCAGGTTTTGACTAGTAGAGTTAAATAGAGTCGCCTGCGTTGGAACGTTAAGGTTTTTTAGCAAGCGATCGGAGCCGCTCATGCGGACATAGTCAAACTAAACCAACAGTAAACAATCGTATGCAAACGCAAACTGAAAAACCGGCTTTAGCGTCGGGCATCATCACATTAGGGGGCAACCTCACCGTGAACCGCCTGGGCTACGGGGCTATGCGCATTACCGGACAGGGCATTTGGGGGCCACCCCGCGACCGTGATGAAGCCATCCGGGTGTTGAAACGCTGCCTTGATTTAGGTATAAATTTCATCGACACGGCTGACTCGTATGGCCCTTATGTCTCGGAAGAACTCATTGCCGAAGCGCTGCACCCTTACGCCGACGATCTAGTGATTGGTACAAAGGGGGCGCTGCTTCGCACCGGCCCTAACCAATGGCCCGTTGACGGAAGCCGTAAACACCTCGAAGAAGCTCTGAACGGAAGCCTGAAACGGCTGAAACGGGAGCAAATTGATCTGTATCAGCTACACCGTTTCGATGATAAAGTGCCGTCGGAAGAGTTTTTAGGATTTCTGAAAGAAGCCCAGCAGCAGGGCAAAATCAAGCACATTGGCTTGTCGGAGGTAGATGTGAACCAGATTGAGGAGGCCCAGCAGTATTTTGAGGTCGTGTCGGTGCAGAATATGTACAGTTTCGGGCAACAGAAATGGAACCCGACACTTAAGTTTTGCGAAGAAAATAACATCGCTTTTATTCCCTGGTATCCCCTGGGCGGAGGTGATTTGAACTCCGACGAAGCCATCCACCGTGTGGCCGAGCGGCATCGTAGCAACGGCTCCAACGTGAGTGAATACCAGATTGCGTTGGCGTGGTTGTTAGCGGCCTCTCCTGCGATGCTACTAATTCCAGGCACTTCGTCGGTGAAGCACCTTGAAGAAAACACTGCAGCCACCAAAATTGATCTGACGGAGGAAGACTTCAAAGATATGCCGTTGCCAAAATAGGAGAAAAGGAGCGGTCTGCCGTTCTCCTTTTATCACTCCGCAACGGCAGACCGATCCCTTCTCTTAGCCTTTGTGCATCGCCTTAATCTTGTCGAGAGCACCTTTCAATTCGCTCAACTGGCCCTGTAGTTGCTCCTTAATATAGGCTGGAATATGATGCCCCTCAATGGCATCTTCGTAGGCTTCGATGGCGGCATTCTCGCCAAACTCCACCGAACTCAAAACGGCATCGCTGTCTTTACCCGTAAAAGCGGCTTTAACGTCGATCCAGGCGCGGTGAATTTTGCTACTTGCGTCGGTTGACGTGGCATCCCAAACGGCAGTACCGTCGATCCGAACGATGTGGTCGGCCAATTGACTGCGGAAGTTCTGACTCTGAATAATCATGTGCCGAAACAGCGAATCCAACTCCGAATCTTCAGTGTCTTCAACGGCTTTTTCATAGCCCATGATCCGGTCATTGTTAATCTTGACGAGGTCGTTGAGCGATTCAACTATTTCTTCGTTCTTAATCATAACGAGCTGTGTTTTTGTGGTTTAATAGGTTCGTGAACCTAAAAGTGAACACAACTAACAGGAGAATGTTTGGAGAACTTATCAAACGAAAACCCGTCAACCGTGTAGCACACAATTAACGGGTTTCAATGATTACGGAGTTTTCCTACCGCCGGAATCGGTTCCGGTCGCCACCGCCCCCAGTGCCGGGTTCGCGCTCCCGATCAAACGAACTGCCGGGGCGAGGCAGGTTGTTGTTGCGCTCCTGATTGCCAGGGCCGGCATTGTTATTACGTTGCAGCACCTGACCGCGACCACTGCTACCCGCAGGCCGTGATGGACGGGATTGATTAGATGACTGACCGTTGCCGCTACTGCTTTGTGGCCGCTGACCACCACCGGCTGCCGGTTTCTGGCGAGGCTGATTGGTTGGACGCGAGGCTGTTAGCGGAACACTGGCCCCCCTCATGGCATACGGATGGTTGGTTTCAACCGGAATCTGCTTGCCAATCAGTTTCTGAATGTCACGCAGGTACGGCTGCTCTTCTTCCTCACAAAACGACATTGCCCGGCCATCGTGACCAGCGCGACCTGTTCGGCCAATCCGGTGAACGTAGGTTTCGGGAATGTTCGGAATTTCGTAGTTGATCACGCACGAGAGTTCGTCCACGTCGATACCGCGGGCCGCAATATCCGTGGCGATCAACACCCGAAGATCACCGCTTTTGAAGCCCCCCAACGCCCGCTGACGGGCATTTTGCGACTTATTTCCGTGGATGGCTTCGGCTTCGATGCCCGCTTTGCGCAGGTCTTTCACCACATGGTCGGCCCCGTGTTTGGTGCGGGTGAACACCAGCACCGACCGGATCGCGTCGTCTTCCAGAATGTCAACGAGCAATTTTTTCTTGTCGTTCTTACTAAGGAAATACACCACCTGCTCCACTTTATCAACGGTTGAAGAAACCGGAGTCACTTCAACACGGGCGGGGCGGTTCAGGATCGTGTCGGCCAGTTTGGCCACATCGTCGGGCATGGTTGCCGAGAAAAACAGCGACTGCCGTTTGGCGGGCAGTTTGGCGATTACCTTGCGCACGTCGTGGATAAAACCCATGTCGAGCATCCGGTCGGCCTCGTCGAGCACAAAGCGTTCGAGATTACGCAGACTGACGTGTCCCTGGTTCATCAGGTCGAGCAAACGACCGGGCGTAGCCACCAGAATATCGACACCGGCGCGGAGGGCATTCACCTGCGAATGTTGCGAAACACCGCCAAAAATAACCGTGGTGCGAAGGCTCAGATTCCGTCCGTAGGCGGCAAAACTTTCTTCGATCTGAATGGCTAACTCCCGTGTGGGGGTCATAATCAGGGCGCGAATGGGCCGGGGGCCTTTGTTGCTCAGTTTATTCTGATCGAGCATTTGCAGGATCGGAATGGCGAAAGCGGCTGTTTTTCCGGTGCCGGTTTGGGCAATACCGAGCAGGTCGCGTTCTTCGAGTAAATAGGGGATTGCCTGTTGCTGAATGGGCGTAGGCGTGGTGTAACCTTCCGTATCGAGCGCCTTTAGTATCGGCTCAATAAGGTTTAAATCATTAAAAGTCATTGACTTATAAAACGGGCCGGGGGGAAGAGATAATGTATAACGAAACGAATTTCATTACCCATTGGTCATTAAAAAATCTCCGGCGTGTGAATGCGGCAGGCAGCAGAATGGGTCCGAGACGGAGCCGCTAATTAAACTACTAACGCAACACAGGCGAAAATGATGCCAAAACAGCGAATCAGTTTCCGCTTTTGCGACTTCAGAAGATGCTGGGGGTACTACTTAACCTGAAACGTAATGGAAAACTGCGCCCGCCGGTTGCCTACACCAAGGATAAACATAGACCGGTAAAAACCCGCTGCCAATGGGCCGGGGTTAGGACTGTAACGAGCATATACCCGCGAAATTCCCACCGATGTAGCCGGGGTATAGACCGGCCATCGGTATTGTTGCCCCACCGAACCCTGCCAGGGTGATCTCCACTCGGCCTGGGTACGAGCCGGTAGTAAAAGAGGTCTGTATTGCCCCCCCGAAGCTGGACTAAAAGAATTCCTAATAAGAGTACCAACGGGGTTACCGGGGGTTATCTGGGTTACAGAGAAAAAATCGGGTTCACTTTGAGAAGAGACAAAGTCGATGTAATATCCAAGCGAAGGCGATGGGCCAATGATCAGGGTTGTGTCGCCTGTGTTGTGCAATCGGAACACCAGAAAAAAAGGGTCCCCCCTCCTGAGTTTCCCCTGCGTTTGCCCCTGTGCATTCTGAATACTCAATGTTCCCCGCAGAGACGGGGTAATCTGAACCTCGTGTTCGCCCCTGAGCGCGGGGGCAACCACAAGTGGTTGCTCGCAACCCTATCCATCGGAAGTAACCTTCATTATAGAGAAAAAATTTTGGTTGGTAAACATAAAAATACGTTCTAATCTCGAAACAAAGTACGTGTTCAACGTGTCCTTATCACTAACGTTGCGTAAGCGAAAGGAGAACTGGAAGTTTTCGCCTTCGCGAAATCGGTTGTGGGGTCGGTTATCCATGTCCAATAGCTCAAACGAAGCCGTTAGTTGCTCGGTAATGGCGATCCCATTCCGTAATCCTGGTTCGGGATCCTGGGGTAAACAACTGGTCAGCAGCACAAGCAACAGCAGGACAGAAGTGCTTCCTGGAAGGTTTTTTGTTAGGGTGTTTCTGATAAGGGTCATGGCTTTGGGGATAGAACAGAACCGTTAATTAGGCTTCCTTCGTAGCAAACTAAACAGCGTTGAAATGTACAAAAAAAACTCTATTTGTTTTGTTAGAACCGACACACAAGCATTTTTCAAGTGAACAGAACACCATAAACTAATTAAATGAGACAGGGGTTATAGCCAATTGGCTATAACCCCTGTCTTTTACTG
>JAJAYX010000516.1 GCA_026785985.1 Rudanella sp.
GCTTCGAACTGGAGCAATAGGGGGAAATGGTAAATTCGGTTTACATTGTGTCAAATTCCATCGATTATGCTCACGAAAGTTACTATTCAAAATTTCAAAAAATTAGAAAAAGTAGAATTTACTCTATCGCAATCAGTAGTACTGATTGGGCCAAATAATGGGGGCAAATCAACAATATTTCAAGCATTATGTTTGTGGGAAATCGGTGTTGCGAACTTTATTCAAGCTTACAAAAAGAACGATTTAAACAGGCAAGGAGCCGTCACCATCAACCGGAAAGACTTGTTAAACAGCCCTATAGCCGATGCCCGTTTTTTATGGCGCAACAAACAGGTCACTGAGAAACAAACAAGCGGAGGTGTTGAACACGTTCGCCTGACTGTACTCCTGGCGGGAGAAACCGATGGGATTGACTGGTCATGTAAAGCGGAGTTTACCTTTTCCAATGCAGAATCAATCGGGTGTAAAGTCGTCAGTGGACTAAAAGAATGCATTCGATTAATCGATACACAGAAAGGCGTTCATTTCGGATTTCTTCAACCCATGTCAGGGCTGGCTACCGAAGAGGATTTATTGACACCCGGAGCGGTTGATCGCCGGTTGGGTGAAGGGCGGACAGCAGAAGTACTACGTAATATCTGTTATAGTATTTTGCACCCTGAAAGTCGCACCCAAGCCACCGATAATGCTCAAACTAACTGGAAACAGCTACAGGCAGCCATCCGAAAAATGTTTGGGGCCACCCTGCATGAGCCTGAATACATACGGGCGACGGGCTTGTTGTTACTGGAATACACCGAAAACAACATCCGCTATGACATTTCATCAGGTGGCCGGGGGTTCCAGCAAACACTATTGTTATTGGCATATATGTATGCTCATCCCGGTACAATTCTATTGCTCGACGAACCTGATGCACACCTTGAAGTGATTCGACAGCGCGAAGTCTTCCAACTAATTAATACCGTTGCCAACGAAACACAATCTCAGTTACTAATTGCCTCACACTCGGAAGTGGTGTTGGACGAAGCTGCAGAGGCATCGAATATCGTCGCTATTATTGATAGTCAGGCCATTGAGTTGAATCCGGCCCGCTATCAAAAGCAGATTGGGTATCTGAAAAAAGCACTTACCGACATCGGTTGGGAACGGTATTACTTGGCCCGGCTGAAAAAACATATCCTTTACCTTGAAGGGTCAACGGATCTGGAGATGCTCAAAAAATTAGCTAACCGACTGAAGCACCCCGTTGAAATCTGTCTACAGTCGGCCAATGTGCAGTACATGGCTAATAATGTCCCTCACAAAGCCATCGAAAACTTTGTTGCCCTGCGTGAATTTGTGACTGACCTGCGCGGCATTGCCCTATTCGACCGGGTTGAGAAAAACTATGAAAATAATCAGCCGCCACTTCCCGTTCTGTTCTGGCAAAAGCGCGAATTGGAAAACTACTTTGCCCGCCCTGCCGTGCTTATTCGTCACGCGGGTCTTCTCCACGGCAAGCACCCATCCCTGAATGTCGAAACGTTGAAAAAAACGATGCAGGACGTTATTGAAGAAAACACCACCCCTGCTGCCCTGCGCGACTTATCGAGTAACTTCTGGAACACGGCTAAACTATCTGATGACTGGTTAGACGTTATTTTTCCTGAGTTTTATAAACGTCTTGGCTTACCCCAGGATTTCTACAAACGCGATTATTACCAACTGATTAGCCTGCTTCAATCCGACGAAATTGACCCTGAAATCAAGGAGAAATTAGACGCGCTACTGCTTCAACTGAAACCGGAATAATCCACTTGATCACGTAAGCCTGTAGCAGCGTCAGGCAGCAGATGAACCCCAGCATAATGAAGCTGTGTTTCACCGTGAAGCGGAACAACTGCGACTCCTGCCCCACCAGATCGCCCGCTGCGGCAGCCACGGCGATAGACTGCGGAGAGATCATTTTACCCACCACACCCCCCGATACATTGGCAGCTACCGTCACAACCGGATCAATACCAATCGACTGAGCGGTAACGTATTGTAGTTTCCCGAACAGGGCATTGGCCGAGGTGTCGGAACCCGTGATGAACACGCCCAACCATCCCAGAACGGGCGCGAAAAACGGAAACAGAACCCCCGTACTGGCCAGCACAGAAGCCAAGGTGAGCGTCATGCCCGAATCGTTCAGGATGTAGGCAAAACCCAGCACGGTGGCAATGGTCAGAATCGGGAATTTGAGTTGGTTCAGAGTAACTCCAAACAGGCTTGCCCCCTGTCTATAGGTCAGGCCCACCAACGGAATACTCATCAGGCTGGCCAGCAGGATAGCGGTTCCACCCGCCGACAAATAGTTGAATTTGAACAGCTTGGGCAACAACGTGCCATCACCAGCCTGAATGGTATTGTGTAGGCCAGGAAATTCAAACTGCACCATCCCGATTGAATTCAGCGCGTCTTTGACCGGCTGTAGTCCCCAGGCAATAATCATGATGGTTAGGAGAATGAACGGCGACCAGGCCCGCACAATTTGCCCGCTTGTATAGTGCGTATCAGCATTGAAAGTAGGGGCGGGTTCGTTGGCAAACCGCCAGATGGTTTTGGGTTTCCAGAAGCGCAGAAAAACCACGAGGCAGACAATAGACCCCAAACCGGCAATAACATCGGGCAGGGCGGGGCCCAGAAAGTTGGACGACAGGAATTGCAGCAGTGCAAACGAAAGGCCCGAAACCAGCGCGGCAGGCATGATTTCGCGCGTTTTCTGGACTCCGGCCATAATCATCACCAAATAAAAAGGCAGCATCACCGACAGAATGGGCAGCGTTCGGCCCACCATCTGCGAAATGGCCATCTCAGGAATGCCCGACACCTGCGAGGCCACTGTGATGGGAATGCCGATAGGCCCAAAAGCCACCGGAGCCGTGTTGGCAATCAGGCAAATCCCGGCTGCATAGAGCGGATTAAACCCCAGCCCGACCAACATGGCCGCTGTGATAGCGACGGGTGCCCCGAAGCCGGCAGTTCCCTCCAGAAACGACCCAAACGAAAAAGCAATGAGCAGGGCCTGCAACCGACGGTCGGACGTGATGCCCCCCATCACGTGTTTGATGATCTCGAACTGACCGCTTTTTACAGTGATATTGAACAGAAAAACAGCCGTAATCACCAGCCAGCAAATCGGGAATAATCCATACAACGCCCCGTGACTCACCGACAATGCGGCCAGTTTAACGGGCATTCCATACATAAAAACGGCAATAAGCAGGGCAATTCCGGTGGCGATCAAACTGGCCTGATACCCTTTCATTTGCCGGATAATCAGGGCGTAAAAAACAAATAGAATGGGGAGCGCAGCCAGCAGAGCAGATAGGGCGACATTGTTGAAGGGGTCAATAACTTGTTTCCAGATCATGAGTTTAGGAGATTTAATTAAGCCAGGTCCAGAGCCACAATTTCGTGGTCGAGAATGGCGGGTACGGCAATCGTTAATTTTCCATCGACTTGTTTAAACGTGGGTTTTTGGCCGCTCATCAGCAGCTCAACCCCCGTTACAGTGGCCCCCGTCGGCACCCGAACCATCACCTCGGCGGCAACCGGAATCAGTTCGCGGAACGGCCCTTTCATCATCATGGGATTGGTGAGGTTCACCAAATGCACCGTCATCGACTGCGCCTGCCGCCAAACTGTCATGTCCACCACGCCCGGACCGGTCACGGTGGCAATGGGTTTTTCGTCGAGTGCCCAGGTGATGACATTATTCAGCAGCTGACCGTGATCGGTGTTGAGTAATTGCCAGAACGTCCGGTCCAGATCGCCGGGCAGATAGGCGACCCGCCCCTTGCCCACCTGCCGCAGATAGACTTCCCGCGTGTCGGTTTCGGCAATGCGTGGATATACATCTTCCATTGGCAAATCGGGGTAGGTTGGGATGAGCGTGACCGGGCTGGAGAAGGTCGTTGTGGGTTTGACATCAACCTTGTAGATGGCGTTGATGATGCGGGGCGTGTCGTCTAATCCCTTTAGAATCAATTGATTTTGAGTATTTTTGGCATCGTGCCGCAGGTGCAGATAACTGTTCCGCAGTGGCCCTTCCACCTGTTGGCTGTAGGTAACCCCGAACAAACTGGCCAAACCAAAATCAGGGCGTTGATTGCCGTTCTCATCGTAGAGTGAGGTCTCAAACGTGGCCATAATACTACCGCCCGCTTCGACAAACGCCTGCAATTGGCGGCATTGGCCCTCCGACAGAGCCGCGATATTGGGCAGAATCAGCAACTTGAACCGCTTCAGATCGTCGGGAGCAAGTAGTCGGTCGTTCACCATATCGAACGGAATCCGGCTTTCCACGAGAGCATGATACATCCCGTCGATGTGGTCGCTACTGCGTTGCTGCCAGGGTTTTCCGCCGTAGTTGCGGTCGGTTTGTTCGGAGTAAATAACGGCCACGCGGGCCAGCGAAGCCGTGTTGCGGAGGTATTTTTCGTTTTTGTGGTAGCCTTCGTAAATCGTCGCTACAGCATCCATCCAGCGTTTGTCGAAAATGTCGGCCCCGA
>JAJAYX010000517.1 GCA_026785985.1 Rudanella sp.
CAGCACGGAAGTATTGTACTTGTGGGCGAACACGACGGCCTTTGTAGCGGATTGCCTGACCAGCTTCGATCTTGGCCTTCTCTTCCTGCAATTGTTTGGCAAGGTTGCCTGGCAGTTGTGAGAAGTTCAGCACCAGAGCCGTTGAGTCGAATGTGTATGGATCAATAGCCAGACGACGGTTCAGACCACGGAACCGGAGACGAGACGTTTTCTCTCCAACCGAGATAACCTGACCATTACAGTAACAAACGCTGGCGATTTCGCGCGTGTATGGGTTGCGGTAGAACACTTCCAGACGCTCCAGTTTGTGGCGGAACTCACATGGTTCACAAATTTTGTTCATTGGCTTCAACAGGGCAAAGCTCGTTGTTGCCACCTCGCTCATACACGTACCACACTTGGCCGTTTGACGGTTGTGAACCGTTACGTAGTAGAAACCACGTTGGGCACGCCCCAGTGAATCGACATAAGCAGCCGGGAAGACCAGTGTTGTGTCGGTTGTGTTAACCAGTTCAGCAATTACCTTATCCGTTGCACCAGCCGCTACCGAGTCAGGGCGATAGTACAAACGAGCCGTAAACGTCTCATTCTTCGGATTTGGTGTGCGGCTTCTCCAGCTAATAGCAGGCAGCGTGTTGACAGCAGTGCTATCAGCAAAGAACGACAGACCGCCCAGTGGATTCTTGTTGGCAAACCGAACGGTCAGCACAGGGATCGAATCGCAGGTTGGGCATGATACCGGAGCTTTCGGAATCAGCTTCTTCTGCGTAAATCCTTTCCGAACAGCCACGCCTGCGTTGAAACCACCATGCTTGCGCTGATACGACAACAACTGATCGGCGATACCGTCCACAATAAAATAATTTAGCCTGGTGTAGAAGCCCTGTGCCTGCACCCCTACGTGCCAGGTGTTGCGAAGCGGGAAGAACACACCCAGAGACAGGTTACCGCCCAGATGATTTAGCTGATTGCTTGGCGACACCATTCGCACCAAACGATTATTCAGACTAGGCACTGAAGCAGCAATCAGGGCTGCCTCGGTCCGGTAGATACCAATTTTAGGCGACAGCTCCAGGAACGAAACACAAGACGGGTTTCGACGGCTCCGGGCGAACGTCCATTGTAGAACAGGTCCTATAGTGAAGAAAAAATCTTCGGATGCACGCTGCCGAATTTGTACTTCGGCGGTGGCCGGAATACCCAACTGAGAAGCCCGTGTCCGCAGGAAGTCAATATAATCTTTACGGGTTTTGTAATTCTGGTAGCCAAAAGCGGCACCAACTCCAAACCGCAACCGACGCTCCGGGCGGCTAAAGAAATAGTCGGTGTTCAACGTGATGTTGAAACCGGTGCCATTATAGAGCGTGTTGTCACGTTTTACAGTACCAAACGTGTTATCCCACGAACCACAATAGGCGAAGTTGGGACCGACATAAGCACCAATCCGCCACGGCGATGGCCGACGTACCAGCACAAACGTCTGAAGTGTCGTGTCACAGTCGTCCAGCTCTGTTACATCGCTGGCTCTGGCTCGAAACTCTGATCGGCGCAGGGTGTCGGTATAGACACCTTTGCCCAGCCGATAAATGTTTTCTTTAGGTGTACACTTGTCACCTTGCTCATTACGACGGAGCGTATCGGCAGACTGTTGTGCGCTGGCCACCGTCGGACTGAACAGCAGTCCTGCCGACAACGCACTTCCAATGGCACAAGATAACATCGCTCGACGCTTAACGCGGGTATTAAGCGCGGGGGGGATAAATTTGATCATGGTAATCCGATTTTGTCATTCTCAGACGAAACTTACAACTATACGTTACTAATCCAAAAACTTTAGCCAACGGCCAACATTTTTTTATTTTATCAACCCTTCCAGGACAGCAAATAAGCCAGATAGAGGGGTAGAAACATGCTCATACAAACTAATATAATCCCCTGTTAATGAATGGGTTAACTCAGGAACCAGACCAAACCGAACCGTAAACTCATTTTGTCTGATTCAGACCGTTAAAATTGCGGGTTCACTCACCGTGGCTATCTGTTCCGAAATTTTTCAACCAGAGCCTTTTGTGCCTTCAATTTGGACCAAATCTAAGGCAGAACCGTAGAAATTACGCCATATGCCTGCAATATTTTCGTAGTTCTTTATGGAATCAGATGGCCTTTAAAATACTATACAGGTCCTATCTAATTGAATATAAGCCACCCAAATATAGTTAGTCAACCTATGGAAGTTAGTTTGGTTAAAACATTTATTGATTTAACGGGTATCATACGGCTGAAAAATCTACGGTCAAATTGTTCAAGTCAGGTTTTTCCGAGTTGATTTAAGGCCTCCTTTATGGGTAAAGGAGGCTATACCAGAGGGTAGGTTATTGCCGTTTCTTAATGAGTACTGGAATACAAATTGGCTCAGGTGGGCAGATAAAATTGGTTGGGGCAAGCATCGCCGTTACGTCGGTGTAACATCCGTTACCATCGAAAACCCGTGCGGTATAGGGTGTTGGGCTGTCGGGGTTGGGCAGCGATTGGGTTAAGATTCCATTGGTAGGCACCAACGGCAATCCATCCGGTCGGGTGGCCGAACCCCTATAAACCAGTCCCAGCGAAATCGAGAATTGGTCGGTTGATTAAAATCCTGTCAGAATAAGCTGAACATCGTTGCGGGACACTGACCCGTTCAGGTGACCCGGTACTGCCGTTAACAGCACATTGGGTCGCCCTCCCTCAGCCAGGGTAATCAACCTGATTTCAGAAC
>JAJAYX010000518.1 GCA_026785985.1 Rudanella sp.
AAAAAAAAGGAGTGAGGGGTGAGGAGATACGAGATAGAATAGTTGACAATGAAGCGATTAGAAGCGTATTTTTTTTAAGTAGTCGTGTTACTTCATCAACAGCAACGTCAGAAAGAAGCCGTTTAAGCCGATGCACGACAGAATGGTCATGCGCATGGCCGAGCGAAAATCGGCGCGGGTCGAGTCCTGGCGAACGCGCAGAAACCACAAGCTAAAAAATATGATGGCGGGTAGAACAAACGCCAGCAACAGGTAAAATGGGGAACGGCCTTCAAAATAAATATAGAAGCCCAGCAGTGAACAAGAGAAAACCAGGAAGGTGCATAAAAACGTACCTTGTATACCAAGCAGGCGACTCAGAGTCAGATCGCCCCGACGGGCATCTTCGGCGTGTTGGTAGATTTGGGTGACCGGATACATGGCCATTACATTTAAGGTGCAGAGCGAACTGGCCAAAAGCGTTTTGTTGGTGAACAATTGGTCAAGTGGGACGTTGTTAATGGCTTGGAGCGTCATTAAATAGGTGAAACCACCCTGAAACGAACTGACAATGAGCCAACTCCAGACCGGGTATTTTTTCAGTCGGATTCGGTCGTGGCTGTAGGCTTTAGAGATAAGGCCGTAGATGAGCAAATACAGGGCAAACGGCCAGCCCACAAGCATTCCGAGGAGTAAGGCGAGAATATCGAGGCCCCAGGCTACATAGTGCAGACTCTGGTCGACGGGCGGTGGGTTTTCTAAAACTCCGATACTTTCCTCATCTTTATCGAAAAAACTGTTATATGCATTGCTAGCCGGATATAGCAGGAAGTGCAGAATGAAAGCAATCAGTAAGGAACGCTCCAAATCGGGGGGAACTGACTGACTCAAAGCAAACCAGAATACCGGCAGCAGAAACAAGGAGAAAGGTAATCGGAGATGAAGTAGAATGGCACGCAGAGTCATTAGCGTAGGAGGTGAGTAAGAAAGTGACACTAAAATGCATAACATTAACAAAAAACGGTCGGTTATACGTTGCACAACCTATGCTATTGAACTTTGGAGACGAATAGACACGAATATAGCGCATACATAACAGCTATTGGCACGGCTGTACCGCAATACGCGATTCCGCAAATGCAGATTGCCGGGTTCATGGCCGATGCAATGGCCTTCGATGAACGCGACCGACGGCGATTAAACGCCCTGTACCGCCAAACCCGAATCGAGAAACGGCATTCTGTTCTGCCTGATTATAACCGACAGAATGGCGATTATTCTTTCTACCCCAACACACCTGGTTTGGAGCCATTTCCAACCGTGAGTCAGCGGATGCAGGTTTACCGGCAGGAAGCCGTGCCGCTGGCACAAAGGGCCATTGAAAATTGCCTGGCCCAACAACCCGATTTTGACCGACAAACTACTACCCACCTCATTGTGGTGAGTTGTACGGGTTTGTATGCCCCCGGCCCCGACATTGAACTGATTGAGGTGTTGGGTTTGCCCACCACAACGCAGCGAATAGCGATCAACTTTATGGGTTGTTACGGGGCTTTTAATGGCCTCAAAACAGCGGATGCCATTGTGCGGGCCGATCCCAACTCGAAAGTGCTGGTTGTCTGTGTGGAGTTATGTACGCTTCATTTCCAGAAAAAAACCGAAACCGATCACCTGCTCTCCAATGCTCTTTTTGCCGACGGAGCGGCTGCCGTATTGATCGAAAGCGAGCCACAAACGGGGTCGTCGCTCCAGGGGCCTGCCTTCCGACTCCGGTCGTTTTATAGCGACTTGTTTCTGGAAGGCAAGGCCGAAATGGCTTGGCACGTGAGTGATTTCGGGTTCGAGATGACGCTAACTTCGGAGGTACCGCGCTACATTCAGCAGGGAATTGGAGAGTTGTTATCGCGCTTGTTGCAAAAGAGTGGCCTCACCATCGGCGACATCGACCATTATGCCATTCATCCCGGTGGACGAAAGATTCTGGAAGTGATCGAGCAACAATTGGGTATCGACGCAACCGACGACCGCTTTGCCTACCAGGTTTTGCGGGAGTTTGGTAACATGTCATCAGCCACGGTGTTGTTTGTGCTCAAAGCCATCTGGGACAACTTGTTGGCCGATCAGAAAGCCGATCAACTAATTGATTCAGTGGCTATTTTGCAAAATAGTGAACACATTCTGAGTTGTGCTTTCGGGCCGGGCCTGACCCTCGAATCCATGATTCTGGAGGTTATCAATCGCCCCGCCGAGCCGTTCATTACTTCGTCAGCACGTTCCACGGAAGCAGTCCCCATCGACTGAGCCGGTACCGAATTGAAACACCCAACACACCCAAACCATAGATCGAACTCCGCCGGAAATTGATCGACGAGGCTTCCTTGAAATATTTGGTTGGGCAGGTCACTTCGGCAATTTCGAATCCCTTGAAGAAAATCTGGGCGATCATCTCGTTATCGAAAATGAAATCGTCGGAGTTGTGGGTGAAATCCAATGCCCGCAATACATCGGCTGAAAAAGCCCGGTAGCCCGTGTGGTATTCCGACAGTTTCTGGTTCATCAGAATGTTCTGCGTGAGGGTCAAGAAGCGGTTGGCGATGTACTTGTACATAGGCATCCCGCCTTTCAATG
>JAJAYX010000519.1 GCA_026785985.1 Rudanella sp.
ACTATTCGGAATTACATAATATTATTATAATCGTTTTACTTACTGCGCAGTCCAGCACCTCCCTGGCTGCGCCCCCCCAAAATCCCCTCACTCCTTTATTTTTTTTTCCTACCGCTTTGCAATCACCGGCATGCCTTCTAGTTGAGCATAACTCAGTTTCCAGCTATCGTCGGCGGTTTTTTTCCAAAGTAGAATGAAGTTGCCGGCGCCCACGCCACGCGGTTCCTGCGGGCTGTCGGGCAACACATCCACCGAATAGATACCGGCTTCGTAAGCCGTTTTGTCGTCGATGGTCGAGCTGACCGTGTATGTTTTCAGGTCGCTAAGGGTTGGCAGCGTTTCGCGAACCCATTTTTGCGAGACCTCAGCTTTGCCGGTATAGTGCGTTTTCCCTTGCAGGAAGTGAACATCGTCGGCCAGAAAGCCAACAATTTTCTCGCTGTCCTTGCTGTTCCAGGCATCAATAAACTGCTTGTTTAGTGCCTGTACGTCGTTTGCGGTATTCGCACCCGGCTTCGAGCAGGCCGACAGTACGGAGACCATCAGCATAATCGGCAAGATTGCCTTGAGATATTTTTGAATCGTTTTCATGGTTTTTCCAGTTGAGATTGACTAAACAACAGATGTTACCAGCTTTTCCGGCGCACTTCCGACTCAGGATAAGCCGTTGACTGATCGCCGTAGGTTGGGTTGAGCAAATAGCCCATGTCCGTTACGTAGGCAGGTTGAGCGGCAGCGGGGCCAGCAGCAACATAGGCAGCGGCTAATCCGGCTCCTGCACCAGCGGCAACAGCACCTGTTGTGCGGGCCGAAGCAGGCGTACCCAATGAGCGGTTCCGGTTGGCCGAACGCATGGTGCGGTTGGCTTCACCATAGGCCAGAACATCTTCGCGACGGGCAGCAACAATTCGATCTTCTTCGGCCCGACGGGCGGCAAGGGCGGCAGCGGCTTTCCGCTTGTTGTCGATGCGCTTGCCGATGGCATAACCGGCTGCACCACCCACTACACCACCCACAGCACCACCAGCCACGCGGTTACGCTTGTGAATGATGGCTCCGGCTGCGACACCAGCACCAGCACCGATCACGGCACCTTTAGCTTGTGGACTCCATTTCCGGCGTGCCTGTATGTTCTGAATATCCTGAACTGTCTGTGCTTCAGCTACTGTAGAAAATACAAGGGCGACCAACAAGGTCAGAATTGCAAACTCATGTTTTGCAAACTCATGTTTCGCAAACTTATGGTTGTTATTCATGGTTCTGTTCATTTTTAAAAAGTGAGTAGTAACGCACTGTCGTAGCTTTGATGGGCTGCCTAACCAATGGTTTAGTTTGCCGCCTGACAAACTCGACAATGCAATGGCTATTCTTTCTTACTTAACGGCTATTCAATAGTGATTTGTTTGATAAAGTTATTGCATAGCCAGGGCAACAGTTAACCGTCCGGTATTAATAACGGTGATTTTCCAGTTTCACTTTGCCCGAAATATCCAGAAAAGAAACAGGGTGTAGATGGCCACTAACGGCATGCCGATGGCCGCAAAAAGGAGCATGGTACGCAACGAGCCATCCGACGAACACCGACTACATTCCCTCATGCACTGCCCTTGCTGCCCGCGATTAACCCACGGTGACAAACGTTTTTGATCATCGGCGATTCTACGGGTAGGAACGGTTCGCAAATCGGGCAGGCTTGTCGTACTTTTGTCGTGAACGTAGCTGGCAGCTACTTTTCTACTATCCGACATTATCATGAAAGCGAACGTTTTACTCGTGCTGGTGGCCCTTGGTCTGGGCGGTTGCGCTTCCAATGCTACTTATCTGCAACTCACTCCGGTTACCGGCGACGTAGCCCGTATCGACGGGCGCATGGTGACGCGGGGAGAGGCCGACAGTGTTGTTGTAGTGGCTTCTTTTGAGCGCGAAGACATGGAATACCTGGCGATGGATATTGAAATCAAGAACAGGTCGAACCGGGCCATTGATTTTGACCAGTCCAACTTTCGGTATGTAGCGTTGGATGCCAATGAGGATACCCTGCGTGAAGCCCGAAATCAGTCGATGGCCCTCCTGCGAACGGCGGCTAACCCAGCTCTCGAAACAGAGTTGGTGAAAGACAAGGTCGATAAAGAAAAAAGACGGTTGAAAACCGCCAAAATAATCAACACGGTGCTGTTTGTTGCGATTGTAGCCAGTGATGTTTCTTCATCGTCACGTCGGCAGAGCGGAGAGAGTTGGGTGCGCAACCGAATCAGCCACGACGGAGCCTACAACCTGATTCAGGCCAAGCGCGTGATCGACCACGGCACCTTTGCCAACCGAATGCAACGCTACGATTTCGAATCATACCGCTGGCGCGAACTAGCCCTTCGCCGGATCTATATCCAACCCGGCGAATCGGTGCGGGGCTTTGTTTATCTGCCCAAAGCCATGCAGGCTTCGTTCATCAAAATGCTTTATCCTGTGCCCGAAACCGGGGGCATAACGTTCACGTTTATGCAGAGCGCGACGAAGCAAAGGCCGAAGTAAGTATGGTGGATGGGGCCGTCCACCATACTTACCTCAATAAACCCGTTCCCCGCCAACCCACGTTTGCAATACCTTCGTTTGCCGGAGTTTAGGAGCCGGGGCTTTCATCAAATCCTGATCCAACACTACAAAATCGGCCTGTTTGTCGGGAGCGATGCTGCCGCGCAGATGGTCTTCGAAGTTGGCGTAGGCGGCCCAGCGGGTCATCGCCAATAAAGCCGATTTCCGGTCAACGGCGTTTTCGGGTTGGTAGCCGCCCGCCGGGAAATTATTGGCATCCTGCCGGGCCGTGGCCGAATGAAACCCAAACAGCGGGTTGACCGCTTCAACCGGGAAATCGCTGCCGAAGGCAATGAACCCGTTTTGCTTCATCAAATCCCGGAACGCATAGGCCCCTTTCACGCGAATTGACCCTAAACGATCACCCGCCCAGTACATGTCGGAGGTGGCATGGGTAGGCTGCACCGACGGAATTACCGAATACCGGTTGAATTTCCAGACATCGCCGGGCGAGACCACCTGCGCGTGTTCGATACGCCACCGACGGTTGTTTTTGCCTTTCAGCATCTTGCCGTATAAATCCAGAATCAGGTGGTTGGCCGAGTCGCCAATGCAGTGGGTGTTGGCTTGAAAACCGCTACCTGCCAGTTGTTTCAGCACGCGCTCCAGTTCGGCGGGACTCAGGAGCAGAAAGCCGGTTGTTTCGGGGCGGTCGGCATAGGGTTTGCGAAGGCAGGCCCCGCGTGAACCTAATGCACCATCGGCATAAAGTTTAAACGAGCGAACGGTCAGGCGGTCGGTTTGGTAGGGACCATGTTTCAGATAATAGTCGAGGTTGGGCAGGCCGAGCGAAATCATAGCATAGTCGCGGATTTTCATCTTGCCCTCTTTCTGAAGCCGCTCGATCAACTCAATTTATTTCTGGTTCAGGCCCGCGTCCGAAACCGAAGTCAGGCCATACGAAAAGCATACTTTCTGAGCCGCCAGCAGCATTTGCTCTTTGTCTTTATCGTCGGGTTGAGGAATTACCCGCCGGATCATCTGCATGGCGTTATCAACCAAAACGCCCGATGGTTGTCCCTGATTATCAAGCACTACTTCGCCACCAGCGAGTTTGCTGCCCTTCGTGATCTGCGACAACCGGAGTGCTTTTGTATTCACCAGCAGCGCGTGACCATCCACCCGCGTCAGGGCAACGGGAATATTGGGGAAGGCCGCGTCGAGCATGGCTTTGGTGGGGAAACCCCGTACGGGCGAGTCGGTTTTTGGCCAGTCGTTCTGGTCCCAACCCCGGCCAACGAGCCAGATTGCTTCGGGGTTTCTCTGGTGAAATGTTTTCAATCGGGCAACCACCTCAGCGTAGGAAGTAGCCCCGACCAGATCGGCCTGATAAAGCACCTGACCCAAACCCAAAAAGTGCGAATGCGGATCAAAGAAACCGGGGAACACGGGTTTACCCCCTAAATCGGCGGTGGAGTCGGGGGTGTATTGTTGGGCGAGTTCATCGGGGTTGCCAACGGCCAGAAATTTACCGTCTTTCACCACAAACGCGCTGGCGGTCGAGAACAACGAGTCTGCCGTATAGATGGTTGCATTAGTCACGAGCAAATCAGCCGATTGTCGACTTTGGCAACCAGCCAAAGTCAGGCCTGTAAATAGAATAAGGGAGTAGAGAGGGCGCATACGTGTATAGGTTAAGCATAAAGGCACGAAATTCAGGCAGGTTAATGAATAACTCTGTGGGCTTCGTGTCGCTGTGTTCAATTGTTAAGTAGGTCGCAATTATACGGCACTTTTTGGCAAAGGAGCGATTAAGTCGGGTGACTGGCTTAATTTTGACTTCCATACGTGCATTTTCACCTTATCTATGAAATACGGTTCGTTATTTAGTCTCTCTTTTCTGACGTTTCTGGTTTGTTTTCAGGCTCTCGCTCAACAGCCCAACCGCCCCTATTCAACTACGCAGCCTGCCCGCCCTACGTCGAGTACGCAACCCACGCCCATGCAACGGGCTTTACAACGCACCAACACGCTGGCTACGCTGCCTCAGTCGGGTGAGTTGCTCACGCTGGCTGATGTGGTGACGGCAGCCGTAGCCAATAACTATCAGATTCGGGTGAACCAGTCGCAGGAGTTGATTGCCCGCAACAACAACGTTCGGGGCAATGCGGGGTTTCTGCCCACGGTCTCGTTTGGCTTCCAGAACAACTTTTTGCTCCAGAATCTCCGGCAGGATTTTTTCACCAATCCGCCACTCCCGCAACGGGTGTACGGCATCTTTAACCGAAATGCCACCGTTGGACCAACGGCTGTTTATACACTGTTCAACGGCTTTGGGCGCGAGGCTACGCTCGACAGGCTTGGGCAGTTGGTACGGATCAGTGAAGTAAATACCCGCGCCAACATCGAACTCACCCTGGCCGATGCCACCACCGGGTATTATGATGTGGTGCGACAGTTGCAACGACTCATTGCCTTTCAGCAGGCACTCGACATTTCGCGCGAACGGCTCGATCTGGCACGGGCCACCTATGAAGTGGGAACACGCTCAAAAGTGGATTATTTGAGTGCCAGAGTTGATTATAATGCCGACAGCGCGGCCTTGCTGGCCCAGCAACTGAGCCTGAAAAACGCCAAAATTGCGCTCAACACACTGTTGGTTCGTGACCTGAACACCGAATTTGCCATCCGCGACACCATTCTGGCCCGCACCGATCTGTCGTTGCCCGAACTGCGCGAATCACTTAAACAACAGAATCCGTTTTTGGCGGGTGCCGTGTTGAATCAACGTCTGGCTGCTATTGACGTTCGGCTGGCGAAAGCTCTACAGTATCCGCAAGTTGATTTGCTGGGAGCTTACGGATTTAACCCGACCGACAATCAGGCTGGATTTGGTACGCGCCGGGGACGCAACGAAACCTATTCGGTAAGTGTCCGGATGGCTATTCCGGTTTTCAATGGGGGAAATTTGAGACGACAAATTGCCAACGCCCAAATCAACCAACGCATCACCGCCGACCAAACGGCCAATCAGCAACTGCAACTAATATCGTCGCTGGAGCAGTCTTATCAACAGCATCGCAATAGCCTGGCTCTGTTGAACTTAGAAGTGCAGAATTACCAGATTGCCCTCCAGAACGTAGACATTGCCTATGACCGCTACCGCATTGGAAACTCAACGTTTGTTGAATTTCGTGATGTGCAACGTAACTCCGTCACGGCCCAAACCCGCCTGATCGACGCTTCATTCAACGCCAAGTCTGCTGAGATCGAGTTACTGCGGTTGAGTAGCACGATAACCCGATAATCGTGAACCAACCCATGCAGCCCTTCGACTGGAAGCGAATACTGATCCATGATTTTCCATGGTTATACCTCGGTGAAGTGGCTTTGCGAACAGTAATCATGTTCACGGTACTACTGCTGGCTCTGACAGTGTCGGGCAAACGGGAAGTGAAGCAATTGTCGGTTTACGAGTTAGTGTTGCTCATTGGTTTGGGTTCGGCAGCAGGAGACCCCATGTTCTACGACGATGTACCCATCAGCGCGGCCATTGTGGTTTTTGTGGTGATGATGGGTTGCTATAAACTCATTACCCGCCTGAGCGATAAGAACAAAAAGCTCCGGGAAGCCATTGAAGGGAAACCCGTTTATGTGATTCAGGATGGGTGTATTTTGTCGCAAAACTTCGATCAGGAAGATTTAGGGCAGGATGAACTGTTCTCGGAACTTCGGCAAATCGGTGTGGAACATCTGGGGCAGGTTCGCATCGCTATTCTGGAACCCAGCGGTCAGTTGAGCGTTTTTCAGTATAGCGATGCCGAGATCAAACCCGGCTTACCCGTGATGCCACATTTGCTCCTGCTTCAAACCGAAGTGCCGGTGGTAGCCGGAAAATATGCCTGCACAAACTGTGGAAACATTCAGGCATTTGAAGGCACCGGAAAACAGCCGGGTTGCACGCGATGCGGTAAACATAACTGGGTCAAGGCTCTGGGTGTGAGACCGGATGAACTGAATCGGAAGGTTTAGTTTTTGATTGAAATCTGATCTGATAAAAATTTCAACAACAATTTCTCGACTCCATCCAAACCATGCGGGCTTGTTTGCCTGAAGCGGTTGCGCTGGGCGATATATGGATTAAGATCTTGACATTCATAGGCTTCCAGGATTTGTGGATGAACATAGTGCTTGCGGCAAACGGTGCGGGTGTTGCCCAGTCGGGTCGATACTTCATCGAGCACCGTGTTCACATTCTTTTTGGCTTCTTTGTCGGTTGAGCAGGGTTCCAGGTCAACCAGCAACCGCAGGGCATTCACCGTACCGGCCCAGGTCCGAAAATCTTTGGCCGAAAAGCTGTTACCCATCACGCTTTGCAAATACTCGTTAACCATGCCCGAATCAATGGACTGTCGTTCGCCCGTTTCATCGAAATACTGAAAAAGCTCTTTACCGGGAATGTCGCGGCAGGCTCTCACGAGCCGCGATAGCCGCTTGTTGTGGAGGGTTATGTCGTGATAGATACCCTTTTTGCCTTTGAAACTAAACCGGACTTCACTGCCCTCCGCTTTCACATGCCGGTCTTTCAGAGTTGTCAGGCCATAGGAGCCATATTCTTTTTCGTAGGCTGCATTGCCCACCCTGATCAACGTTTGTTCCATCACACTCAGCGCAATGGCAATCACCTTGTTGCGGTTGAGGTCACGTTGCTTCAGGTCTTTGTCCAACTGCTCGCGCAGCAGCGGAAGTTTTTCGCCAAAGGACACCATCCTGAAAAACTTGGTTTCGCTTCGGATAGCGTTCCAGTTGGCGTGGTAGCGGTATTGCTTGCGGTTTTTGGTGTCGATACCCGTGGCCTGAAGGTGGCCGTTGGGTTTGGCACAAATCCAGACGCGCTCCCAGGCGGGGGGCAACGCCATCTTCTGAATGCGGGTTAGCGTAGCTTCATCGGTAACGGGTTCACCTTTCAGGTCGACATAGTCAAACTGATCGCCTTTCTTTTGCCGCAAAAGGCCCGGCATTGTATCGCTAACATACACGAGTTTGGCCGCTTTAGCTACTTTGGCGGGGTCTTCAGCCAGTTCCAGTAAATCCATCAGTTGCCATTATTGTTGAGTGTGGTTATCCAACTACAAGTGGGGGTTTCCTGTTTGAATACCTTACCGCTGCACGGCTTTTCCAAACCCCAATAGCGACAGAGCAGTCATATAGTGATAAAAATCAATGGGATTGAAAAGGGTGTCGAAGGAACTGGCTTTGGTGGCCAGGGCCGCCAGCATCACGGCAATCACAATCCAGAGGGCGTTAGGCATCCGGCGCATCAGTCCGAATACGCCCAACAGCATCACCAGCAAAATCCCCAGAGCTGACACCACCGGAAGAAACACCTTCATGTCGGG
>JAJAYX010000520.1 GCA_026785985.1 Rudanella sp.
GCACGTGGGCGTTCACTTCGGGTACGATCAGTTTCTTGGTCGGGTCCATGCGCCATGCCGATGAGTTGTCGATGACAGTGATGCCTGCTTCGGCAAATTTTGGAGCCAACGCCGTGGAGGTGCTGCCCCCCGCCGAAAAAATGGCAAAGGCTGGTTTGGCCGCAATGGCGTCTTCGAAACTCACGACCGTATAGGGTTTTCCCTTGAACTCAACCTGTTTACCAACCGAACGCTCAGATGCAACAGGAATAAGTTCGGTGATGGGGAAGTTACGCTCGGCCAACACCTTCAGGATTTCGCTACCTACTAAACCGGTAGCCCCAACGACTGCGATTTTCATAAAACTTGACTTTTTAAGTGAATTTGACCGCTCTGGCAATCAGGCGCAAAAGTACGGCTCAATGGTAAATTCATTGTTATTCAGGCGTTAAAATCAGAACCAAACGATTCGCTCCGGCGTGATACAGCCATCCAATGGCACATCGGTTTCTTCAATATCGTCAATCTGCGTAACCGGCACAAACAGCGACAGGCCAATTTTAAGACAGTCGGGGCGGCACTCAGCCATAAATCGGTCGTAATACCCCCCGCCATAACCAACCCGGTGGCCCCGCTCATCGAAGGCCAGTAAGGGGACAAGAACAACATCGAACTGTTGAGGTTCCATGACAGAACTGCTCACTGCTAACGGCTCACTGCCGAAACGTCGGACTGTCACTGGCTCCGGGATGCCCCATTGATTTTCAATAAGCTGAGTTTTAGGTGTAAGTTCGTAATGGGTAAGGCACTGACTCACCGGGTCGGTGACGGAAACGGCAATCTTGTGTTGAGGAAATTCCCGCCAGATTCGGTGAATAATGGGCCAGGTGTTGACCTCGTTCTGGCGGAGGATGGGGAGGAAGGTGTGGATGTAGCGTGGATTGTTAAGCTGCGTGTACAGCAAATCCCCAATCGCTACACTCCGGCGTTCGGCTTCTTCGGCGGGCAATGCCTTGCGTTCGGCTAAAAACTGCTTTCGGAGATCATGCTTTGTCATTTCTCCAGGCACACCTGCATTCGGTAATCGAACGGATCGAAGTGATTGAGCAGCTTTTGCAGGAAGGTCTTGTCGTTGAGCGAAAACGTCAGGAAATTCTCGACGCGCTCCTGTAAACCATCATTCGGGAAGAGTTCCTGCTTCACAGTCATCAACTGCCGTACGCCCACTTCCTGATTGCGTTCTTCGGCCCGGCGCATCTTTTTTTGCAGCCGTTCCACCGCGTTGGCAAAACGTTTTGTTTCGGCAAGCACGGCCCGTTCCAGTGTCGGGTCAACCATGGTAGCTTTGTGCAACATGGCATCGAGCGTCTGATTCATAGCCTTGTTTTCCTTGTCGAACCGGAGCGCGTGCCGGGCATGATGCTCCACGTAGCGATGCCTCAGTTTGGTTTCGGTCAGGAACCACTCATCCATTGTCATGCCCAACTTAAACAGCCGTTTGGCACTCACACTCGGCACATAAAGCGCAAAGTTTCGGGGCATCAGCAACGGAAACGGCGTATCGTAGTGGGCAAAAACAGCTTTCAACTGCATCCAGTACGGCACTTCCGATGGCCCACCGATGTAGGCCAGATTGGGTAAAATCGTTTCCTGATACAAAGGCCTCAACACCACGTTCGGGCTGAATCGCTCCGGGTGTTCCTGAACCTGGGCCAGCAAATCCGCTCCCGGAAAGGCCCATTTGGTATTAAGAACGGTATAATGCCCGGCTTTACCTTCCTCGCCGGGAACATGCTCGATGCGTTCGCGGAGGCCATCGGTCAGGTAAAACAGGTTGATGTCGCGGGGCGAAATAATGGCATCGTAGCCCAGCTCGGTCAGTTTTTCCGTGCTTTCATGCACCAGCCGGGCCGAGTTTTGGTGAGTCAATTCATCAATAATGACCGGCGCGAACAGCCGTTTCAGATCGGGATCGTCGGCATCTAAACAGACCAACCCTTCGGCCCCGAACAGTTCGTTAACGTAATACCGAACGGCATCGGCCAGCGTATCATGCTGTAAATAAGCCTGTTCAAACAGCGGGAGTTTTTCGGGAATTTGCTCGAAAAGGGTTTTGAGTTCTTTGGGGTTCATGCGTCCCACAGCCCCGCGCTGCTCGGTTTGCCAGCTATGCTTCCGGCCAAACAACCTAAAATGGTTGATCTCCTCAAAGTCGTGGTCTTCGGAGGCCATCCAGTAAACTGGCACGAAAGTATAGTCGGGATAGGCTTGCCGGAGCCGCTTGGCGAGGTTAATGGTCGTAACCATTTTATAGATCACATAGAGCGGCCCCGTAAAAATATTGAGTTGATGCCCCGTTGTTACCGTAAACGTTTTTGCCTCGGCCAGCACCGAAAAATTGGGCTTGCTGTTGATATTAGCGTACTGTTTCTCAAGTACTTGCACCAGCATTTGGCGGTGTTCGGCGGAGAAGTTCTGCTTCTGTTTTATCTGCGCTCCGAACGCTTCCGGCATCGGAAACTGACTGTAGAATGGACGAAGCGACTCGTTGCGTGTGATGTAATCAAGGAAAAACCTGGAAAACTGGCCGGTGGCCGAAAGTGGCAGGTACTGACAATCCATGCAGAAAGCGGGGTTTGTCAAAACCAACAAACGAAAAACCCGCAAGGTTCAGGTTGCGCATCTGGAAAAACACCCGCCTGCACTCAGGCTCAAGGCAGTCAAATTGGGGTTAATAGCTTTATAATCTTCCTAACAGTACTATTATTTGCCGCAATAGCTTAGAATTGTATGTTGATGTTTTTTGTCAAATAACTACCTGATAAACAAACAATTGTCAATATTTACAGGTATCTGATAGTTTAGGTCGATTGATCATTTAACTTATCCGAAAAGTAGTATAAATCGCCTTTTTAGTACTCTTACAAAACCCAAACCAGTTCTAATTATGACACGACTTTTAGTTGCCTGTTGGCTGCTGTTCTCGCTTTGTTTGGTTTGCTGCACAACCAAAAAGACCGAAGATCAACCGCCAAACCAAGACATAACCAGTTCTTCCCTCTCTACCTCAGAGGCTGTCGAAATGCCCCCGGTCGAAGCCGCTCCCGAAGCTGTTTCTACGCCCGACCCTGCTCCGGTTGCGCCTGCCCCTAAGGTAGTTGTGACGCACAAAGCTGTGACTACCCACAAAGCCGTTGCCCGAATATCGACCAAAAAAGTAGCCTCATCACCCGCTGCAACCGAACTGGTAGCGGCTGTGGAATCGCCTGCTTCTCCTACTTATCGGCCCCGGTCAGCCAGAGCGAGTGGTTATTTGTGCGACACAATTGAGTTTATCAAGTATGAAAAATTACACGATGGCGAGGGCGGTTTTATGCGGGGAAAAGTCCTCGCCCAAAAAAGCAGACAGTGTGGCTTTGTAGCCGCAGTAGTTCGCAAAGAATCGCCCGCTCCGTCCCCTGTTGCTTCTCCCGTGGCCAGCAAAGCACCAATGCCTCCGGTTGAGCAATGGGTTGCCGACGCGCAATTGCCCGAAAAGTGCGAAGATGGCATCCTCTACAAGTATGAGAAAAGTACCCAAACGGGTATAGGACGTAAAACTAAAGTTGGTTCATGTCCTGTGGAATCTGCCAAACCCGATTACCTCAATAAAACCATCCAGCAAGTGAAAGACGATGGCCTGATTAAAAAAGGGGAATCCGGCTCCCGAAAAAAAGACAATTAATCCATTCACTATCTAACCCATGATATGCCAATGAAAACCATCCTTACC
>JAJAYX010000521.1 GCA_026785985.1 Rudanella sp.
GCCGGCTAAAAACCGTTCGGGCGCAGTGGCATGAACCGTCACCACCGACAGCGAAGTGGGTTCCTGTTGCCCTGCAACCGAACCCGATACCAACACCAAACCAGTAAGCCACAGGCCGCCTGCGATGCGTTTTTGCACACGATTATTTTTCGATACTACTGAACCATCATCTTTCCTCCGAAAATGCGGCACTCTATTTGTTCTGGGCAGGTCTCCTGGCTTGTTTCGGGGTGGTTTTGGGCCTTCCCATCAGCCGAAGCGTGACAGTGGCGAAGCAGGATAAACCACCTGATTGATGAAACATACAGTTGCGGGGACAGCTCCGGTCTTGGCTCCACTTTGAGCCTCCGGTATTCCCTTTTAAGCCTTACAAGCCATTATGAAATGGCATGAGGCACCGTGAACTAGCGACAAAGGTAGTAGGTTTATTGAGTATGTGGACTCTAAGTAATCAAAAAGCTCTCGTAACGGGCGGCACAAAAGGCATTGGCGAAGCTGTAGTCCGGCAACTGCTTGACCTCGGCGCATCCGTATTTATTGTTGCCCGCAAAGCGGAACTTCTTGATCAACAACTGAATGACTACCGCCAGCAAGGCCATACTGTCGAAGGGTTGGCCGCCGATGTCAGTCAGCCGGGAGTGGCTAATAATGTTATTCAGGCTGTGCGCGAGCGTTGGGGCAATCTCGATATCCTGGTGAATAATGCAGGCACTAACATTCGCAAACCTACTGCTGAGTATAGTCATAATGATTATGACTACGTGATGAATACCAACTTACGGTCGGCGTATGAAATGAGTCAGGCAGCCTATCCATTACTGCGTGAATCGCGTTCAAACGGCCCGCACCGGGCAAGTATTGTCAATATTTCGTCGGTATCGGGACTTACCCATACCAGCAGCGGGTCTCTATACGGAATGAGCAAAGCAGCTATGAATCAGCTTACCCGTAATTTGGCTGTCGAGTGGGCATCCAGCGGTATCCGGGTTAATGCAGTGGCTCCGTGGTACATCCGTACCCCTTTGGCTGGCCCTGTTTTAACTAATCCCGAAAAGCTGGATCGTATCATACAACGAACACCCATGGCCCGAATTGGCGAACCCCACGAAGTAGCCTCGGTGGTTGCTTTTTTATGTACGTCTGCGTCAAGCTATGTTACCGGCCAAACTATTGCCGTGGATGGAGGGTTGATGGCCTGGGGCTTTTGAGATGTGACCCAACGTTCGATCAGGCACAGCTCCTTACGAGTTTAGCGCAACCGCCAATTGCATTAAAATGTACTAAAATTATAGCGTTAAATCCTTTAAAGAATGAAACAAGGGGGTTTAAACGAAAAAGTTAGGGTAAATAGTATAAGAAAAGTTGCCGCTAACTAAGTCATACGCTAACTTGCCCAATCATAGCACACTTACAAATTAGTAAGTAATTTGGTAATCACTTTAACTCTTAATCCATAGGTACCGTAACACAATGATTTCCAAAAAAGCGAAGTATGCCATTAAGGCTTTGAAAGTTCTCACGGAGGAGTACGGAAAAGGTCCTGTGTTGATTTCTTTCATTTCAGCCAAAGAGAATATTCCAAAAAAGTTTCTGGAGGCTATCTTGCTCGAACTCCGTAATCACGGAATATTGCAAAGCCAGAAGTGAAAAGGTGGAGGCTATTTGCTACGGGTTGATCCTGCCCGAGTTAACCTCGCTCAGGTTTTGCGCGTTATCGACGGCCCCATTGCCCCAACACCTTGTGTGTCGTTGAATTTCTACGTGAAATGCGATGATTGCGAAGATGAAGTCACCTGTGCTCTCAAACCCATTATGGAGCGTGTTCGGGATGCCAATCTCGGTGTGTATGAAAATACAACACTTCTTGCGTTTCAAAATACGTCTCTGATCGAAACTAAAGCAATTCCAATTGGGGCAGCAGCGGGTGAATTGAGTGAGGCCGGTAGCGAAGCCACCGGCCGTATGTCAGCTTGATGCTTATGGAAAAACAATTACTGGTGTTCGTCGCGAAGTAAATCGTTGACGGTTTTAACGGGGTTAAAGGTAATCAGCGGGACTTCCACAAAAATGGTGTTCCAGTTGGACATCGCCCCGTTCCACAATCCTGGCAATTCCTGCGCTTTCAAGTCTTTGCCATCCTTAGACTTTTGCGTGATAAAACCCGTTTGCATATCGCGGTAAACAGGCAGGTCATATTTCTGATTGTGTCGGTTTTTTAAACCACACACCAGATCCACAGGATTAAAATGCGTGGCTGTATCAAAAATAGCTTTCTGACCAGCATTTTCCATATCAAACTGAGCCGATTCAACAATTTGCAAAGACGTTGACCCATCGGGGTTCATTGCCCAAAAAGGCCCACCCCCAGGTTCCCCCACATTCGGCACCATGCCACACACCCGAATGGGCCGGTCAAACTTATGCTTGAAATAGGCAACCTTTTCTTCTTTTGAGAACGAATCAAAGCCTTCAGGATGATTCGTTCTCAAACTCATTTGCAGAAACTCATCAGCCTCGGCCAGATACCCATCGCTTATCTCCTTCCCCAACCCATCGGCTGCTTCGAGCAGTTCCTGTAGCTTAAACACCTGCTGTTGCGTGTCAATGAGTACGGTTGCCAGCACTTTCTTGTAGGTCACGGTAGTTTCGCGAATATCGTCGGGCACTACATTGTCGATATTCTTAATAAATACAATGTCCGCGTCAATATCGTTAAGGTTTTCGATTAAGGCCCCGTGACCTGCCGGACGAAACAACAACGAGCCCGGTCGGAGTGCCGCATCACCGCCGTCGCGGTCGGCATTGCGGAAGGGCTGATTACTAAGATCAACCGAGATAGTATCGGTCGATTTTTTCTGTTCCGAAAACGTCACATCATAAGCCACACCCAACCAGGCTTCATAGTCAGGTTTCTCCTCAATAATGAGTTTCTCGAATCGGTCGTGGTGTTCGGGGGAAACCGTGAAATGGATACGTACCAGGCCATTCGCGTTGGCATAGGCCGCTCCTTCCACCAGATGTTCTTCAACAGGTGTGCGGGGGCCATCGGTATACCGATGAAATTTCAGAAGCCCTTTCGGCAGATTTCCGTAATCAAGACCTTCGTCGGTCAGCAGAAACC
>JAJAYX010000522.1 GCA_026785985.1 Rudanella sp.
AAACTCTTCACCGGGTTCATAAGGGCGGCTTTTATGCTCTGGAAACTGACCGTGAGCAGGGCGATGCCCACTGCCAGCCCACCGGCCAGCGCAAACACCCACCACTCGATGTCGATTTTGTAGGCAAAATCCTGCAACCAACGGTTCATGGCCCACCACGCAATTGGCGACGCGATGACAATGGCTACCAAGACCAATTTCAAAAAGTCTGTGGACAACAGGGATACAATACTGGCGACCGACGCGCCAAGGACTTTACGAACGCCGATTTCTTTGGTGCGCTGAAACGCCGTGAGAGTAGCCAGACCAAAAAGTCCCAGACAGCTGATTATAATAGCGATAATAGTAGCCAGATTAACGATGCGGGCAGTAGTACGCTCACTCGTATAAAATTGCTCAATCATATCGTCATAAAACTTGTAATCAAAAGAGGAGTTCGGGTAGGTTCGCTTCCATAGTTTCTCCATTTTCTGAATACCCGCTTGCCAATCGGCGGGATTGTTGGAAGCCATTCTGATGTTAAAATTTCCTAAACTGTTCTTGTCGGTCATTAATGCCAATGGTTCTATTTTTTGGGAAAATGAAGCTGTATGAAAATCACTGACCACACCCACAATAGGAATGGGTTTACTACTCCCATTTTCTGTCAACCGCTGGCCAATGGCTTCCTGCGGATTCGCAAAACCAAACGCACGGGCCGCAGTTGCATTAATCACATATTCGTTGGTGGTGTCGCTGATTTGTAGGTTGCGGCCTGCGAGTAGTTTCATGCCGTAAAGCCTAATCAGATCATTATCCACGTATTTACGATACACGTTGCGCTCTACTTCGCCTTTTTTACCCTTGTATTTGTGGGTGTTGCTCGAAAAAGATTGGTTGAAAGGAGGATTCCCTAAACTCACGGCACCCACTTCGGGCAGTCGCTTAAATTCTTGTTTGAGGGCGAATTGTTTGCCTTTATAGGCTGGGTTTTCCAATAATTTCCAGGGCACCTGAACCGTAAAAATGGCCTCCCGCTTAAAACCCAAATCAGCCGTGAGGGCGTAATGCAGTTGTTGATTCCAGATTAGGGTGCCAATGATAAATACCTGTGCTACCACAAACTGAAAAACAATCAGGCTTTTACGGAGCGTAAAACGGTTTTCACCAATCGAGACACTCAGATGTCCGCGCAGGATTTGGGTAGGCTGAAATCGGGTAATCAATAAACCCGGATACCAACCTGACAGCAAGGCTACGACGATAATCAGCAAAGCTACAAAGCCTAATGTTTGTAAAGGATTTTGGTAGAGTTCGATGCCTTCGGGTAGCAAATCACCAAACGAGTTATTGAAAAATTGCGTCCAGCCATAGGCAACTACACAAGCTAAAAGTGTAACGAGGGCTGTTTCACCCAAGAAGTTGGCAATAAGTTGTGTCCGGCGACTGCCCAGCGTTTTTTTGATACCTATTTCTTTGGCCCGCTGTGGTAGCTGCGCCGTGCTAAGGTTAACGTAATTGATGATCGCCAACACCAATAAAAATACCGCCAATCCCAGCAGCGCGTACAAAACGTTGCGATTGGCTTTGCGGTTATTATCCGTAAAGTCTACCCCAAAATGGACATCCCTGAGTGATAATAGCTGGTGTTTTCGAGAGAAATCACCCCATTTTTTGAGTTCTGCGGCCGAGTAGGTAGCTGATAATACATTAATTTTTCTGCTTAATTGGTCAGGGTCAGCCGTTGCCTCAGCCAGTAGATAAATCTGATCATTTGATCCCGTATTTCCCCAGACTTCGGTAAACTCTTTCACCAGATTCCCTTTTTGGATCGTGGTTAACGACAAAAATTCCTGATCGGCAAACGACGTTGAACGGCCTAAATCAGCCACGATACCCGTTACCTCTACCGCCAGCGTGTCCCAATACAGCAACGTTTTACCCATCATTTGGGCGGGTGTCTGGTTAGGGAAATAGCGTTCGGCCCGGCTTTTAGTCAGCACCACCTGATTGGGTTTGGTGAGTTGATTGGCCACGTCTCCCGCCAGCCAGCGATAAGGCACGAGTTTGAAATAGTCGCCAGTGGTGGCAATTACCCGGTCAATGTCTTCAAAAACTATCGGCTTGCCCGTTGCCTGCGGCACTTGCAGGCTCGTAACATATTGTTCATGCAAACCCACCACGGTTTCAATACCACCTATTTCTTTTCTGATGGCCCCCGCCAACGGCTTGGGTGCGCCCGCATTGCCACTTGCTTTACCCTCGAAATTAAACTGGCTGACAATCTTGTAAATACGGTCGGCATTGGGGTGGTCGGCATCGAAGCTGAGTTCATAGCTCACTATCTGAAAAATAAGCCAACAGGCAGCCGTGCCGATGGAAAGGCCCAGCACGTTCAGGCCCGTAAAGAGCCGGTTGCGCCACAACGTCCGGACGGCGATTTTGAGGTAGTTGCGAAACATGATACTCTGTTTTAGTTATCTTTGAAAAATTCTTGTCGTTTTATGGAAGCACTCATCGAACAACTCTCCGAGTACGAACTCGAACGTGGTAAACCCATGCCTACTCTGAATCATGCATACGTGCAGACAAATTTGCTTGCTGAGTTAAAATTGCGTTATCGTAAGACGCATACTGTGCTATCAGAACTGAACATAACCATGCCGGAACGCCCGGATACCGTACCGGATATTGCTATCTACCCAAAACTGCAAATTGACTTTTTTAACGACATTACCTCCATGACGGAGATGCCGCTGACGATTATCGAAATCGTTTCGCCATCACAATCCGACGCTGAAATAATTGCCAAATTCAAACGCTATTTCGCGGCTGGTATTGGTTCGTGCTGGTTAGTGATGCCCAGCTTTCAGGCAGTCTCCGTTTACTCAGCCTTTGGTAAGTATCGTTTCTTCTCTGAAAATGAGACACTAACCGACTCCAATACCGGAATTCAACTGGCTCTTGCTGACATTTTTTCCTAAATCACTCGCTCCGCAAACTCTTCACCGGGTTCATCAACGCGGCTTTCACGCTCTGGAAACTGACTGTCAGCAGGGCAACACTCATCGCCAGCCCACCCGCCAGCGCGAAGACCCACCACTCGATGTCGATTTTGTAGGCAAAGTCCTGCAACCAACGATTCATGGCCCACCAGGCGATGGGACTGGCAACGACGATGGCGATCAGAACCAGCTTCAGAAAATCTTTGGAGAGCAGCGTAACGATGCTGGTAACACTGGCTCCCAGCACTTTACGAACACCGATTTCTTTGGTGCGCTGCTCGGCGGTGAAGGTCACTAAGCCAAACAAACCCAGGCAGGAAATCAGGATGGCCAGTATCCCAAAGTAGTTGATGAGCATACCCACCTGCTGCTCGGCATGGTATAGGCGTTGGTAGGCATCGTCGAGAAAACGGTACTCAAACGGGTAGCCTGGGTTAAACTGATCCGTTAGCCGTTTCAGATCGGCGATGGCGGATGCAGTTTGACCGGCGCGGGCTTTCACGAGCAGATAGCGCGTGTTGGCAGGGTTGAACATGACTACCAACGGGCTGATGGCCTGATGCAGCGAGTTTAGGTGGAAGTCCTTCATCAGGCCCACAACCTGCCCCGTTCCGTTCGAGAAGGTGATCTGTTTACCCACTGGCGACCGCATACCCAGGAGCCGGGCAGCGGCTTCGTTGATGAGGTAGTTGGATGAATCGGCGCGGCTGTTGGGACGAAAATCCCGCCCGGCCAGTAACTTGATGTTCAGGGTGCTGACAAAATTGTCGCCTACCGACATACTCGACACGCTCACTAACTGGTCGGGGTCGCGGCCAGGCCAGTTCAGGTCGGTGGTACTATTCTGAATGTCCATGGGCAGGTGGCTGGTGATGGTGGCCGCACTGACCGAGGGCGACCGCAACACCTCCTGCCGGAACGTCGCGGTGGTCCGGGCCTGAGTCAGGTTGCCTTCCAGCGGCACGTACAGCACATTCTCGCGGTCGAGGCCGAGGTTTTTGGTTCGTATATAGTCCATTTGCTGCCCAATGGCCAGCATCCCGACAATCAGAAACATGGACAACCCGAACTGAAACACCACCAACACCCGCCGAAACGTGGCCGGACTCAACCGGCGGGCGGCCCCCCGCAACATCCGCACCGGTGGCAAACCCGACAAAAACAGGGCCGGATAACTACCCGACAACAGCCCCGTTATCACTACCAGACCCACCACCAGCCCCCAGAACGATGGGTTCGTCAGGTCGAGCGCGAGTTGCTTCTCAAACAGGGTGTTGACCGTGGGCAAAATGACCTGCACCAGCCCCAAAGCCAGCACGACCGCCAACAAACTCGTGAGCAACGACTCGATCATAAATAACCCCACCAACGACGACCGCAACGCACCCACCACCTTCCGAACGCCCACCTCTTTGGTGCGGATGGCGGAGCGGGCCGTGGTCATATTGATGAAATTGATGCAGGCAATGAGCAGCATAAACAGGGCCACGACCGAGAAAATCCGAACGTACTCGATTCGTCCCCCCGACACCTGCCCGTTTTTGTACTCGGCGTGGAGGTGCAGGTCGGTGATGGGCTGGAGAATGGGGGTTTCTTTGTTGTCGAATTTGGCGTAGCGCGGAAAAATCCCCTTCATACTGCCCTCGATAGCCGCCACCCGGCTGGCTTCGTCGGTGGGGCCAGGTTTGAGCCGAACGTAGGTCATAAACGAATTCATGCCCCATTCGGCCATCCAGGGGCCCTCGTTGTTTTTGAGGTTAAGCAGCCAATCGAACTGAATGGTCGAGGTGGTAGGCAGGTTTTCCAGCACTGCCCCGACGGTGTAGAGTTTGGCATTGTCGAGTTGCATCTGCCGACCCACGGCGGGCTGATTGGGGAAGTATTTCTCGGCCAGTCGGCGGGTAATAATGATCTTGTCGGGTTGCGCCAAAGCCGCTTTAGGGTTGCCCGACAACGCGGGCAGGTCGAACACGTCGAAGAAGCTCGCTGTAGCGTAATGCCCCTGTTCTTTGGCACCCGTTTCGCCCGGTCCGCTGCCGACTGCCTTCAGTAAAGCTTCCCAACCGTAGTTGGTTTTAGTAACGGCCACAATGCCCGGCACATCGCTGGCAATGGCTCCTTCGAGCGGCCCCGGCGTGGTGTAGGCCGTTTGGGTTTCGCCACCCCGGAAGCTATAATTAACCCGAACAAAGTAAGTATTGGGGGCATCGGGCAGAAACCGGTTGTAGCTGAGTTCGTCGCGCACCCACAGGCTAATGAGCAACGCACAGGCCATACCCACCGCCAGCCCGAAAATGTTGATGGCTGAGAATGTCTTGTTGCGAACCAGATTCCGCCAGGCGATTTTGAGGTAGTTGCGAAACATAACGGGTTTGGTTAAATTTGAAGAAATCAATTTAGTCATGACAACACCCGTCACGTATCCCGGGCAGGTTCATCCAGCACCCATTGTCAATGATATGAGCGTGAATGCGCCAATCATTCATCAGCGTATTATTGCCCGCCTTACCGCAAAGCTGTATCCGCTATACGAGTCAGGGAAAATTGCCTACGAACCGCTGCCCGAAACGATGCTTGGGGAATACAGCAGCCCAACTCCTGATGTCATTCTTTACGAAAACGACACCGACCAAACTCGGGTTATCATCGAAGTGTGCCAGACGCGGGGCGTAAAAGGTGATCTTCAAAAGGTTGTTCAGCTTACTGATGGTGCCTTGTATGGTATTCAGGAAGCGTTTGTGTATGACTACAAAACCGAGAAATGGCTCCGTTACCGCAAAGGCGATGGCGGGCAAGCTACTGAATCGTCGTTTTCGGAAGTACTCCAGATTGACCTGGGGCCGTTCGTTTAAACGTGGAAGTTCTCCGTCACCACTTTTCCATCGAACAGGTTCACGATCCGGTGGGCAAAACCCGCGTCGTAGGGTGAGTGCGTCACCATGATGATGGTGGTACCTTCGTCGTTCAGTTCACCCAACAGCTTCATAACTTCCTCGCCGTTCACCGAGTCGAGGTTACCCGTTGGTTCGTCGGCCAGAATCAGCTTGGGTTTGGCCACCACCGCCCGCGCAATCGCCGTGCGTTGTTGCTGCCCCCCCGACAGTTGCTGCGGAAAGTGATTACGCCGGTGCATGATGTTCATGCGCGTCAGAGACGCTTCTACGCGGGTTTTACGCTCGTCGGCGGGTGTTTTCAGGTACAGCAATGGCAGTTCTACGTTTTCATAGACCGTCAGTTCGTCAATCAGGTTGAAGCTCTGAAACACGAACCCGATTGAGCCTTTGCGAAGCTGCGCCCGCTACCGTTCGGTCATTTTGGCCACCGCCGTGCCTTAAAAGTTGTATTCGCCGTCGCTGGGGTTATCCAGCAGACCCAGAATGTTGAGCAACGTGGACTTGCCGCAACCAGACGGCCCCATTATGGCAACGAACTCACCATCCTTCACGTCCATGTTAATGCCGTTCAGGGCAGTAGTCTCGACCTCTTCGGTGGCAAATAACTTCTGTAAATTGACTGTCTGAATCATAATAAAGTTGAATGCAAAGAGTTTAGAATTCCAAAACTTCGTTGTCTCCGAAATTCTCGTATGACGACGTAATAATCTGCTCACCAGGCTGTAAGCCTTCCAGCACCTCGTAGAATTCGGGATTTTTGCGGCCCAGGGTGATATTGCGTTTGGTGGCCCGCTTGCCGGAATTATCCACTACGTACACCCAATTGCCGCCCGTGTCGGAGAAGAACCCACCAACAGGAAGCAGCATCGCTTTGGCCGCCTTACCCAACTCCAACTGAATCGGCGATGACTGACCGCGCTTGAGATCCTTCGGGGCCGCTTGGGTGAACTTCATATCCACGTCGATGCGGCCATTGCGGGATTCGGGGTAAACGCGGGTAATTTCCAGTTCGTGTTTCGCGCCGTTGTAGTCAAACGTCCCTTTCAGCCCCGCAAAAATGCGGTTGTTATAGTGTTCATCCACGCCAACCCGCATTTTAAACCCGTTCATATCGTCGATTTGGCCAATGTTCTGCCCTTGATTGATGTTGGAGCCAACTTCCACGTCGATGCTCGACAACTGTCCCGAAACGGGTGCTTTCACCACCAGATTATTGAGCGTTTGCTGCCAGAGCGACACGTTTTTCTGGGTTCGGGCCAGCGTACCTTCCAGCATCTGAATCTGCGTTCTAGAGTTCTCTTCCTGGTATTTTTGCGATTCGGCTTCAATCTTCCGTTGCTCTACCAACCGCTCGTAATCGAGTTTGGCTTTCATGTAATCCTGCTCCGAAATCACCTTGTCTTTGACCAGTTTAGCCTGCCGGTCGAACACGTCTTTGGTTTGGCTGATCTGAAAATCGAGGTCGGAGAGGGCTTTGCGGAGCGAATATCGCTCCACCCGCAACCGCTGCCGGGTATTTTGCAAGTCGTTTACGAGCCGGTTAGCTTCCGTTTCCGATTGCAGGAAGTTGAGCCGCAGGTTCTGGTTTTCGAGCCGAAGCAACACATCGCCCTGCTTTACCATGGTGCCGCCCTCCACCAGTTTCTCGGTGACGTAGCCGCCCGCAATGGCATCTAAGCGTATGGTTTTCAGGGGTTGAACAACGCCCGTCACGGCAATGAAATCCTCGAACGGCCCCGTTGAAACGGTTGAAATCGTGATTTTTTCTTTTTCGACGTTTAGTTTCGAGCGGGTGTCCGCCAGCAGGAACGTGTAGGCAAGTAATCCGGTCACTAACGTGCCGCCAGCCGCCAGCGCCATGCGCTGTTGAGTCCAGACACGTTTGGGTAAGCTTCGGTCCATATATC
>JAJAYX010000523.1 GCA_026785985.1 Rudanella sp.
GCCTGTTCACGGGGGCAGCCGGGGTCATTCGGCCACTCAACCCGGCCCCCGCAAACACCGACCCCCCAACACCGACCCCCCACGCGTTATTGGTGCGCGTGTTGGGTGTGGTTTGTTGACTGCTCACGATACCTTACCACTCCATTTCTTTCTTATCTTTCCAGAACTTGCCTGTTTCATTTTGGGGGGCTTCGGCGGCAAGCCAAACAATGGTTTCGGCCCCTTTCTCAATGGAGCGGCTGGCAGTGGGGCCACCCATATCAGTACGCACCCAGCCGGGGCACACCGAGTTGACGGCAATATTGTCGGCGCGGAGTGCCCCGGCAAATTGTTTAGTAACAGCATTGAGCGCAGTTTTAGAAATGCTGTAGGCTGGCGCATAGGTTTCCATTTCCCCTAACGCACCCGCCCCACTCGATACATTCACGATGCGGCCTCCGTTCGGAGCCAGTTTCAGATAGGGCAGAAAATCCTGGCTTACTAAAATAGGTCCGACTACGTTTGTCTTCATAGTTCGTCCTAATAGTTCTGCATTCATATTGGTCAGGTTTTCACCGTGGTCTTCCAATATGGCGGCATTGTTTACCAGCACGTCCAGATGATCAGCTTTTTGAGAAAATGTACCTTCCGCATTTTTAATACTAACAGGGTCAGTTACATCGAGTTGCAGAAAAATGGCTTCGTAGCCCTCCGCGCACAGGGCCTCCGACACCTCGCAGCCCCGTTGTCTGTCACGTGCTCCAATGAACACTGCATACCCCATTTTGGCCAATTGACGGGCTACTTCTCTGCCGATTCCTTTAGTAGCCCCCGTTACAAGGGCAACTTTTTTATGTTCCGTTTTCATACCAGAATAAGTCGTTTCAGAGACAAGTTGTTCGAGAATCAGGCTATTTGCACATTCTGAGACCAATTCACACATTTATTTATAATTACCTGTGCTGTTATTCTTCTATTTTCCAATAAAAACTGTACTTTACCCCATGATTAGTAAATCAATATTCCCAGTTTTGATACTTTATTCATCTGTTCAACTGTCTCCAGTCGAGTCTGTAGCGCAAACGAAGCCAATGCAATATGACAGTAAATTGCGAATAGGAGTTCGGGCGGGCGGTAATTCGGTATTACCCCTTGAAGCCGTTGATAACGCTACCTACTACCCCACCGTTTCGTTTCATGGGGGACTTGTCGCTAACGTTGGCCGGGGATGTTTGACATTTCAACCCGAAGTTAATTACAGTCAACGTCACATTCGGGCCGATTTCAATCAGCAGGGTATTAGTTTGTCGGCCAAAGTGATGACCAATCGAATTGAGGTTCCTTTACTGGCCAAAGCCACATTTGGCCACTCATCCAATGCCCGTTTTTTTATCAATGCCGGCCCTTATGGAGCTTACGTTCTGAGCGAACGCTACAAGGCGAACCTGATCTCATTTGGTAATACCAACCCAGCGCTGCGCCCCATAATCGAATCAGTGATTGCTGGCCTCAACAACAAAAAAGCGACGTTTTCGGGCAATGACGGTCGTATTTCCTACGGACTTGCGGGTGGATTGGGAGTAGTTATAAAAGCAGGCCCCGGTCAGGTCACGCTCGAAGGCCGCGCTTTGTATCAATTGGGCGACAATACGTCCACCAGCGCACCCGACCCCAGCGGAATCAGCCTTACCGCCACTATACGCGACACTAAATATGCCTTATTACAGGCCTCCATTGGGTATCTGATCCCAATCGGAGGCCATTAAGTTCTTATGAATCCGTAGGGATCTACGGGCCTTTATAAGGTAGTACCCTAACCAATAGAATGGTTTAAAGTTGACTTTAAACCAGCCTCAATAATGGCCGCCATTGGTGGCTATTATTTTTTCTACCGTTTTGTCCCACAACCAGTTAACATTTTTATCGGTTATGTCGCTGTTGCGGGGCTTTTTGGGAGCAAGGTCGGCGAAGTAGGCTCCGTTGTTGCGCTCGCCAATGGATTTGAGCGGAGCTGCCGCCAGAAAAATCGACGTTTCGGCTCCTTTTTCGGGCGAACGCATCAATGGCCCCATTAACTTAAAAAGGGTTCCGCCAAGTCCGGGAATATCACTGGCAAAATTAGTCCGCACCGCTCCCGGATGTACCGAAAACGACCGAACCCCAGTTCCCTCGAAGTATGCAGCCGCTCCCTTCGCAAACAACAGGTTTGCCAGTTTATCGTCACAATATGCCCACATCGGCGACAAGTTGTCGATACGCCGGAACATCCGGCTTACTTTCCCGCCTATGTGCGCTGCCGACGAGAGGGTGACAATGCGTACATCGCCCGTTTCAGCGGCTGTTTTTTTGAGTAAATCAGCCAGATACCAGGTTAGCGCAAAATGCCCAACATGGCTGGCATAGAATGACTTCTCAATATTCTGATCGTTAAACTCGAGTTTGGCCGGAGTATAGCCAGCGTTGTTAATCAGCACATCGAGCCGTGCGTAGGTGGTGTTAATCTGTTCGGCAGCCTGCTTCACCGAATCAACATCATCAAGACTGGCAATTACCAGATCTATGCAGCTTTTTGGATTTGCTTTCTGAAGTTCAATCCGGGCTTCGCTGCCTTTTTTTTCGTTGCGAACGAGCAGGATCAGGTCGAAACCCCGGTGGGCCAGCGACATGGCGGTGGCGAGGCCAATGCCTGAATTAGCGCCCGTTATGAGAGCAAGTTTCTTTGTCATTAGTTGTTGATTGGTGATTTGGTAAATAGATAACTGAGGTAACCGGGTGATTTGTTATATCTATTTAGCCCGGTTACCTACATTTACCCAGTTCCCTCAGTTACCCCTCAAACGCCGGGGCAAATTCGTTTTTGGCGAAATCTTCCAGCTTTACCTTGCCGAGAGTGGCCGGACGGTTAGCAAAGTAGTCTTCCTGCATGGTTCCATTTCGCAAAGCCAAGCCCATCGTGGTGTAGCCGTTCGCCATTTCCTCGTTCAAACCTGCCTGAAGCATTCCCTGCTTGCTTTGTTCATCGCTGAACACCATCCAGGGAGTTTCGGGCTTGCCAACAGCCTCGCCCAACACGCGGGCAATGTCGGCACCGGTGCGCTCGTCGCTGGCAATGTATTGCACCTGATGCCCGGCAAAATCGAGGTTCATCAGATTTTGGAGGGCAGCAGCGGCAATGTCGCTGGTGTGAACCAACACGATTTTCTCGTCGCCAAAGTTGCTGCCCATGATGCCCATGCCTTTCACCATGCCCGCCATTCCGAACAGGTTTTCCATGAAGTACGAGGGGCGTAAGATCTTCACATTCAGGTCTTCCAGTATTTTTAGTTTTTGCTCCAGATCGTGCAGGCCATCAACCGGCCCGGCCCCATTACCCATGTGGGCACCCACACTGCTCAACACCACCGCATAGGGAATATGGTTGGCTTGTAGGGCTGCCGTGTAGTTATCGGCCACCTTGTTCTGATAATACCGCCAATCGGTAACACCCCACTTGGGCGGAATCATCAGATAAACAGCATCAGCCCCGGCAAACGACTGAATCAGAAAATTGGCATCCTCCACGCTGCCCACGGCTGCTTTAGCCCCAAGTTTTTGAATCGGAGCCGCGTTGTCGGGCTTGCTCGTAATAACGGTCACACTGTGGCCAGCTTTGGCAAGTTTTTGGACAATTGGTTTACTGATGTGGCCCAAAGAGCCAGTAATTACGTAGTTCATGTCTGTATAGAAAAATGAGTAATGAAAAAATGAGTAATGAAAAATGGATAAGGAGTATTGAGTAATAACCCACGCTGGCTATGAGACCACTATAAATCATTCATTATCCTCCGTCAAAAAAGCAGCTTCCAGCCGTTGAAAAAACAGATCCTGACCGGGCTGACCCGTCAATTGCCGAACTTGTTCAGTTGTGCGATGGTGGGTTAATTCTGTGTTTTTCATGACTTTCAGTGTTTGTATATACAACTATTAGTGTAAAAATTAGACCTCTCCAAGTGCTTTAGCCGCCCTGAAAGCCTGTTTTGTCAGGCTTTTTGCTTCTTCCTCGCCAATAGCCTGTGCATATCGAGTCCAGGTTCGGCCCCAGGCTGCCCCAATGTCGTTGCTGAGTGCTATGCCTTGAGGAGTTGGATCAATAAGCGTGTTTTTGCCTTCGCTCCGGCGCATGACCAACCCTTTTGTTTCCAGTTTTTCCACCAGTCGGGTAATTGTCGATGGAGTCAGGTAGAGTATGTCGCTGAGATGCGTGGGAGTAACTCCCGGATTATCGATCACCTCCCGAAGCAAATAAGCGTGCGAATAGGCCAAACCCAGCTTTCCGAACTCTTCGTTGCCGATAGCCGTCATGGCCCGTGCCAGCGCATTTGCCGAAAACAGCAGACAGGCACTATACCGATTGATTTCGCAGCCGGGTTCGACGTTCTTCTCAGCATTCATAATGGGCTAACTACGTTTGTATATACAAATGTTCCCGGTCTTGGAAAGATTGAGTGATTGGGTGATGCTCATCAACTCAATCACTCAATTATTTCTTTGGCAAATGCACTTCGGCCATCATACAGCGGGCCGAGCCTCCCCCATTGGCTTCGATGGTCGAGAGATCGACAGTCAGCAGGCTGGCATAATCGTCGAGGGTATCTATCTGTTTCGGCGTTAAGGAGTTATAGGCAGTTGTAGACAGTACAATCAGTTTCTGGCCACGTGCGGTATCTACCTGGAGCATATTTCCCGCAAAGGAAGCCATTTGATCCAGCGTAATTTCAATGACGCGCTTGCCAAGTTTCTCCAGTTCCTGGCGAATGGCCAGCCGCTCATCAAGGTCGGGAATGGCCTGTAGGCAGACAACCGCAAACATATCGCCAATACACATGACCACATTGGTATGATACACCTCTGTACCGGTTGCATCGACGGCATGGAACAGGATAGTTTTATACCCTGTCTGGCGGCTGTATTCAGCCAGAACATCTGGGTTTGTTCGGGGCGAGAGGCACGCAAAGGCCACTCGGTTCATCCGGTCGAACACCAGGCTACCAGTTCCTTCCAGAAACTTACCCTCGTGTTCAAAAGACGTCAAATCAACCGTTTTGGCAACCTGATATTGTTTGGCAAGTTCATTTACAATGTCCATCCGGCGCTCGGCCCGGCGATTTTGGGCCTGCATCGGGTAAAGCACCATCGTTCCACTATAATGAAAAGAAACCCAGTTGTTGGGGAAAATAGAGTCCGGCGTATGCGGTTCGGCGGTGTCATCATACACGATCACATCGACCCCATATGACCGCAGTTGCTGCACCATATTGTCGAACTCGCGTTGGGCATTTACCTGGGCGGTGTCACGAGTTTGGGCAGAAAGCGTGGCATTCTGGAACGTGTTCGAATCGGCAGTCTGGTCATTAAAACCGAACCGCACGGGTCGAATCATCAGGATTGTTGAGGTAGTTTGTGATTGCATGAAATGGACAAATGAGAGCCTAAAAATAGCAAAAAATCGTGTTATCTTTGTTTTGTATTCGTCAAACTACTCTATTTATGGTTGCTGCCGCTCCTCCTCCACTGACCAACGAGGCTCTTGCCTATCTGGTGGACGTTCATGGGTATTATCGGTTTCCGGCCTCTCTGTCGGAGTATTGGGAGCTACTGGCCGATGCCGAGTATAGTGTCGATTACTTTGACGACGAGATTATTACCACCATGAGTTACGAAAGTGATTTACACAGCCAGATTGCGTCTCGGTTAGCGATTGCTTTAGGTAATTTATATGCCCATATGCCCGGATTCATTATTTATAACAGCAACCGCCCTGTTTACATTGCCAACTATTCAGGGACTAAAACAGGGGCTTTCAATGCTGATGGCATGGTTGTGGCTATGCCCCGTCATCCGTATGAATAC
>JAJAYX010000524.1 GCA_026785985.1 Rudanella sp.
ATTTGGTGTATCAAGGTCTATTTTTTTAATAGACTTGAAATTTTCGATGACTAAGCGTTTGATCTGCATGGGTCAATAATCCGACATACCAACCGATAACGGCAATTGATTCAGGGCGGTGGCTAACTGCTCGCCGTTGGGAGCAACCCCGTGCCATTTGTGGCTTCCCATCATGTAGTCGATACCGAAACCCATTTCGGTGTGCATCAGGATCATTGTGGGTACGTCTGCATCTTTGCGGGCTTCTTTCAGTTTGGCCACCACCTGCCCCATGTTGTTACCTTCCATGTGCTCCACGTTCCAGCCGAACGCTTCGCATTTAGCCCCGAGGTCGCGGTTGTTCATCACCAGGCGGGTTGGCCCATCGATCTGTTGACCGTTCAGGTCGATCACGGCGGTGAGGTTACCCAGCTTGTGGTGGGGCGCAAACATGGCACCTTCCCAAACCTGCCCTTCCTGTTGCTCGCCATCGCCCATCAGTACATAAACGTGGGTATCGTCGCCGTTCATTTTCTTGGCCATTGCGGCCCCGTTGGCCACCGACAAACCCTGCCCCAGCGAACCCGACGCAATGCGAATGCCCGGCAGGTGTTCGGCAGTGGTGGGGTGTCCCTGCAGGCGACTGTCGAGCTTGCGGAACGTGGCCAGTTCCGATACCGGGAAATACCCCCGCCGGGCCAGTACCGAATAGAAAACCGGCGAAATGTGCCCATTCGACAAAAAAAACAGGTCTTCGTCGCGCCCATCCATGTCAAAAATCACATTACCATCGGCACCGGTTTTAAGGTGCATGACCTCAAAATAAAGGGCCACCATAAAATCGGTGCATCCCAATGAACCGCCGGGATGCCCAGAGTTAACGGCATTCACCATCCTGACAATGTCGCGCCGAACGGCCGTGGCAGTACTTTCGAGTTGTTGTAGTTCCATCACTTCAAAATTTGCTCCGTGTGTTTTTTCGTGTCAACCTTATCAATGATGCCGGTGATGATACCGTTCTCGTCGATCAGGAAGGTGGTGCGGGCAGTACCCATATACTTCCGGCCATACATCGACTTCTCTTGCCAAACCCCGTAGGCTTCCACAACCTGTTTGTCGGTATCGGCAATTAGCGAGAAAGGTAATTCATACTTGGTGATAAACTTCTGATGCGACTTTTCGCCATCGACACTTACGCCCATCACTTCGTAGCCCGCTGCCCGAAGGTCGGCGTAGTTATCGCGGAGGTCGCAGGCTTGTGCGGTACATCCCGACGTATCGTCTTTGGGATAAAAGTACAAAACAACTTTCTTCCCCCGGTAATCGGATAATGTCAACGGTTGACCATTCTGGTCTTTAGTGCAAAAATCGGGGGCGACATCGCCAATGCTTAGTTTCGACATGGGTTTCTGAATTTGGATAAACTACCTTCTTCTTTTTCGTTTCGCAACGGGTTTGGCTCTCGGTTTCGGGGTTGAAATAATGCCCTGAATAGACGTAACATTGCCTACATTGTCGGTCACTTCGAGCATCACTTCGGCACCGTCTGTAAAGGGTTGGGTGGGGTTCAGTTTGTCCGACCAAAGCAACGCCCGTTTGTAGTCGTATTGCATCAGCACCCACTCGCCATCAACCATTGCCCGGAACGAGCGAATGCCCGATAAGTCGTCGGCGATTCGGGCCGATAACCCGTTGGGTGTTACGGAAACAAAACGTGCTTGAGGAGGTATTACATCAGCCATCAATTGGAAACGACCCAACTCGCGGGTGCGGAAGGTAATTTTGTTTTTCTGCCAGATGCCGCCAACATACTTCTCCTGACCCCTTCCGTTTACCAAATAAATTTTTGTCCGCATCGTATCCGAAACACCAGGCGTGGTCCAGGTGGCCGTCATAAAATCGTTCAGGGGAATGGTATTCTGGTTGATCTCTAAGTTCCAGGGTGTCTGCCGAACGGACAAATAGAGCGTGTCGAACAGCGTTTTGGGGCCAAACTGCAAGCTCACATTTGCGTCCTCATACCGATCTTCTCGACCCGGAATAATGCGTTTTTTCAGGTTCGTAGCCATTCGTCCGGCACCAAACTGCACCATTTCAGGCAGGTTCTGGTTCATGTCGATCAGATAGACAGCCGCGTTATTATGAATATAACTGACCGCCTGCTCCGTCGTTTTTTTGCCTTCCATCAGCATTGCCGGGGGAGCAAGCGTATCGGGCAGGTTCCGCACGGCCAATTTCAATATGTTCTGATCAGTTGTGGTGGTTACGGCCTCAGCCTGATTTCCCGGTTTTAACCCAGCAAGCGGGGTTGCCGCCGTATCGGGCTGAACCCTGAACCGCAATAAGGCTGAATTCTGATGAACATCGAAAAGGGTAACAGCTACTTCGTGGGCCTGCCCGTCCATCATCGGTAAGCGACCGCGCCGGGTAGGTATATTCGGCTGATCGGTATGGTACAGCGAAAGCATGTTGCCATCGGCCACGTAACAACGGTGGTAGCGTTGTCCAAAAAGTCGCTCGGTTTCATAATCCATGTGGACGTTAATAAACCGGGTTTCTTCGTGTGGAAACGAGTTCATGCTGTAGGTAAACATCTCGCGGCCATCCAGTTTCACTTCCACGCAGTTGATGCCGTTGCGGTAGGGCGATCCATTCGTTTTGTCGTAGGCCAGAATTTCCAGACCAAGCAATCCAGTTGCTATAATGGTTTGGTTCAACCCATAGCTGCCATCAGCCCGGCGAACAGGAGCAAACGTTTGACGGGCATACTCGCCGTTTAAGCGAGAGCCTGGCGTAAGTGTCCGCAAAGCAATTCGTTCAAAATAGGGGGGCACTTCATCCCGAAGTTCCGAAAAATTGTAGAGCAGTGGATTGATCAGGTTGTCGCGGTCGTCGCGAATCTCGAAATGCAGGTGCGGCCCCCCCGATCCGCCGGTGTTGCCCGACAAGGCAATCACATCGCCTTTTTGTACCGGAAACTGCCCCGGTGCGGGCCGCAAGTCAATTTCAAAGGTTTGTTTGCGGTATTGTTCCTGCCGCAGAAAGGTGCCGAGCGTGTCGTTCAGGGTTTTCAGGTGACCATAAACGGTGGTGGCTCCGTTGGGGTGTTTCAGGAAAATAACGTTGCCATACCCACCCGCCGTTACCGCAATTCGGGCCACATAGCCATCGGCAGCCGCATGAACGTCAAGCCCTTCGCGGCCACCCGTGCGGATGTCTAAGCCCGCGTGAAAATGGTTGGCCCGCAAGTCGCCCATGCCGCCCGACAGCGAGTTTTGCTGGCCGGGCAGAATCGGGAACATAAAATAACCTGGCATCACCACGGGCTTCATCGGTATCGAGTCCGGCGGACGTGTGGGTTTGGAAGCCTGCCCGAAGGCCGGGAAAATCAAACCTGCAGTGGCAAGAACAATAAAGTAACAGGAGAGAAGATTCTTCAAGATTTGAAACGATTACTTTACCCCAATTTCCAACATTTTCCGATCCTCGATGTAGGCCGTCAGTGTGTCGCCAATTTGCACGGGGCCAACGCCTTTGGGCGTGCCGGTGAACAGAATGTCGCCTTTCTGAAGCAGAAAATACCGCGAAATGAACGAAATCAGGTAGTCGATCTTAAATAGCATCAGGCTGGTGTTGCCCTGTTGCCGGGTTTCGCCGTTCTGGTCGAGCCGGAAATTGATGTTATTGAGGTCGGGGAAATCGGTTTTGGGGATAAAAGGCGAGATTGGGGCCGAGCCGTTGAAGGCCTTGGCTAATTCCCAGGGAAGCCCCTTTGCTTTCAGTTTGCTCTGCACGTCGCGGGCCGTAAAGTCGATGCCCACCCCAATTTCGTCGTAGTATTTATGAGCAAACTTCTCGTCGATGTTTTTGCCCACCCGGTTGATCTTCACCAGAATTTCGACTTCGTAGTGAACGTCGGCAGAGAAACTGGGGTAGAAAAACGGCTCATTTTTAAGAGGGACGGCCGTTTCGGGTTTCAGGAAAATGACCGGATCGTCGGGTTGTTCGTTGCTTAACTCCCGGATATGATCGGCGTAGTTACGCCCGACGCAAAGAATTTTCATACTCAAAAAGGAAGTAAATTTATTGGCTTACCTGTTAAACTGTTCGCTATAGCGCAAATCTAAGGACTATAGCCCGGCTGACCGAACCCGACGCTAAAAAAGCTGAACAAAGAC
>JAJAYX010000525.1 GCA_026785985.1 Rudanella sp.
GCTGAGTCCCATGCGAACGCCATCTACTAATTTCGTACTACCACTTACACCCAATTTTGGCATCTGAAATGAGTCAATCAGAGCTGGCTTTTGAAGGCAATTTACTGAACTGCCGAAAGTAACAATGCTTACTTCGAGCCGTTGAGATGTTACAAAGTCATCTGCCACATCGCGCTGAAAGTCCTGTAAACCAATATTTAACTCTTTGATTGGCTCACCGCCCATAGAACTGGACACGTCAACAACCAGAACGCAGAGACATTTTTGTTCAAGGTTCGAGGCTTGTTCAACCTCACTGAAAATATTGATTGGATAGTTATCCATTATAAAACAGTAGAATCAGAGAAAAATGGAGAAATTAAATGGGTACAACAAACCCTTTTGCTGCTTCACATCAACTTTATCACCGTAATAATCAACGAAGAAAAACCCATCAGCAACACGATCAGCCATTTAAGTTGCTCTTTCAGGCCACGCTCAATTTCGGTTTTTAGACTGGCAATATCTTCCCGCGTTGCGGCTCTCGATAGAGCAATTTCATTTTTGATAGACGCAATTTCGCTTTTGAGTTCCTCCTTAGTGGCCAAAGCTGATCGGTCAGCTTTAACCGCTTCTGTAACAATCTCACGCGATGATTTTACGTACTCGATCAAATCACGGGTTTCCGAATCGCCGAGTTTATCCCGGAGAGCCGTGTACAGATCAATTTCTGAGATGGCAGCAGACATTATTGGGGGCGTTTTTGCAAATATAACAAGTTAACCCACAGTTTGATTGCCTCACTCCGCTTCCCCCTCCAGCATCACGGCTCCAACGGTTACGTTGCTGGTTTCGTCGATCAGGATGGCCCCGCCGTTGAAGCGGTTCTGGACATACGGATCGAACGCGATGGGTTGAGCAGTCCGTAAGATCACTTTGGCTAAGGCGTTCAGACCCAGACTTTCTACGTCCTCGATGTGTTCGTAAGTCTCGATATTGAGTTGGTATGGAATGGCGCGAACGGAGCAGCGAGTCCGCGAGGTGCCAACCTGCAACACGTATTTGCTACCCACTTTCAACTCTTTCGCATCCATCCAGCAAAGCATGCCTTCCACATTCTGCGAGACCGTGGGTTGGTGGTCGGCACTCACAATCAAATCGCCCCGGCTGATGTCGATGTCATCGGCCAAATGCAGGATAACCGATTGAGAAGCAATGGCTTCATTGATGTCCTGCTCGTTAGCTTCGATGCGGGAAATGGTGGATGTTTGCCCCGATGGCAGCACCGTGATGGCATCGCCCACCCGGAACGTGCCGCTGTTTACCTTTCCTGCATAGCCCCGGTAATCGTGCAGTTCCGTTGTCTGCGGACGAATCACGTATTGTACCGGCAGGCGACCCTGCGGGAACCGGCCTAACGTTAAGTTAATGTCGTTGCTCAACTCCACCGTTTCGAGGTGCGCGAGCAGGGCCGGACCATCGTACCAGGGCATATTGGCCGACTTATCCACGACGTTATCACCGTTGAGCGCACTCATCGGAATAAACGTTATATCTTTGGCATTCAGCTTTTTGGCCAGTTCGGCATACTGAATGCAAATGTCGGAGAACACATCCTGCGAGTAGCCCACCAAATCCATTTTATTCACGGCCACCACCAAGTGTGGAATGCCCAACATACTGGCAATCAGCGAGTGTCGCCGGGTTTGCTCTACCACGCCATGCCGCGCATCCACCAGCACCACCGCCAACTGACAGTTTGAGGCCCCCGACTCCAAGTTGCGGGTGTACTGAATGTGGCCCGGCGCATCCACAATGATAAACTTGCGGGCGGTGGTCTGAAAATACCGATACGCCACGTCAATCGTGATCCCCTGTTCGCGCTCCGAACGGAGTCCGTCGGTCAGCAAAGCGAGGTCAACTGTTCCATCGTCGCGGCCTTTGGTAGCGCGTTCGATGGCTTCAAGTTGATCGGCCAGAATGGATTTGGAATCGTAGAGCAGCCGCCCGATCAGGGTGCTTTTGCCGTCGTCAACCGACCCGGCGGTTATAAATCGAAGTAGATCCATTGGTCAATGAGTGAATGAGTGAATGAGCGAATTAGTGAATGTTTAGCTGGCATGGCAGGTAATCGCTCATTCACTCATTCGCTCATTCTCCAATTAAAAATACCCCCCCTTTTTCCGGTCTTCCATGGCGGCCTCACTTAGTTGGTCGTCCATGCGGGTTTCGCCCCGTTCGGAGATGCGGGTGGCCTGAATTTCGTCGATGACCGTGTCAAGGGTTTCGGCTTCCGATTCGGAGGCTGCCGTGCAGGAAATGTCGCCTACGGTGCGGAAACGAACCCGGCGGGTCACAATCTGATCGTCGGTATCGGCTTGAATAACGCCCCCGGCCGTTGCCATCAGTTTGCCGTCGCGCAAAATCAGCTCACGGTCGTGGGCAAAATACAGGCTCGGCAGGGCAATGTTTTCGCGCCGGATGTAGTTCCAAACGTCCAGTTCGGTCCAGTTCGAGATGGGGAACACCCTCACATTTTCGCCCTTATGAATTCGCCCGTTGTAGAGGTTCCAGAGTTCAGGTCGTTGCCGTTTGGGATCCCAGGAGCCGAACTCGTCACGCACCGAAAACACGCGCTCTTTGGCCCGCGCCTTCTCCTCATCGCGACGCGCCCCGCCAATGCAGCAGTCGAACTCAAATTCTTCGATGGCATCGAGCAGCGTGAAGGTTTGCAAGCCGTTGCGGGTCGCATTGCGGCCCGTTGGCTCTTTCAGTTTTTTCTCGCGGATGGTATCTTCCACGTACCGCACAATCAGGCGTTCGCCTAAACTGTTGGCCAGCCAATCGCGAAAATCGAGAGCCTCCTGAAAGTTGTGACCCGTGTCGATATGGACTAGCGGAAACGGAAACTTGCCGGGCCGAAACGCTTTGCGGGCCAGATGCACGAGCGTGATGGAATCTTTGCCGCCCGAAAACAGCAACGCGGGCCGTTCAAATTGTCCGGCCACTTCCCGCATAATATGAATCGCTTCCGATTCGAGTTGATCGAGGTAATCCATTCTTATTGAGTGACTGATTTTATTGAGTAAATGAGTGATTGAGTGAAATGCTGGCGCGTCCGAACGTTCACTCAATCACTCATTCGCTCAATTATTTCGCGTGTAAACCGCACTCTTTTTTCGAGTTATCTTCCCACCACCAGCGGCCAGCGCGGAAATCTTCGCCGGGCTGAATGGCGCGGGTGCAGGGCTGGCAACCGATGCTTACAAAACCCCGGTCGTGAAGGAGGTTGTAGGGTACGTTGTTGTCTTTTACGTACTGCGTCACCTGCTCAAACGTCCAGTTCATCAGCGGGTGAAACTTGTAGAGTTGGTGCGCTTCGTCCCATTCCAACTGCGTCATATCGGTGCGGTTGGCCGACTGCTCAGCGCGGATGCCCGTGATCCAGATTCTTTGGTCTGCCAACGCCCGGTTCAGCGGCTCCACCTTGCGAATAAAGCAGCATTCCTTGCGATTTCCCACCGACTCGTACATACTGAATGGCCCCTTGGCGGTCAGCAGGTTCTCCACCGATTCCTGCTTCGGAAACATCGTGTCGATCTCGATTCCGTAACGGCTCAGGGTCTTGTTCCAGACGGAATACGTCTCGCCAAACATCCGGCCCGTATCGAGCGTAAACACCCGAATGGGAATATTATTTGTCGCGATTATATCCGTAATCACCTGATCTTCATACCCTAAGCTGGTCGAGAAAACAACCTGACCGAGAAATAACTCGGTTAGTGTCTGGAGCGCTTCGATTTCGTTCAGCCCCGCGAGTTGGGCTGAGAGCGATTCGAGGGAATGTGTAGGTTCTGCAATCATCTTATTTCAAGTTTACAACCCGTCCCGTCTTCGCCGACTGACGGGCTGCGTCTAAAATCTCCATTACAATCATATTATTAGGCAGCGACGAGAGGTTATCAACCTGTTTCACCTCGCCCCGAACCACCTTACCAAAATACGCATACGGATCCGTAGCGGGGGCATCGGCCTGTGTGGCTTCGAGCATTTTTTCGGGTTCTTTTTCGCTCAACCGCACCCGCATCCGGGTTGAATTGAGTGCTATAATAGAACCCGTTTGGCCATACACCTCCATGTCTTTGCGGGCGTAGGGCCAGTTCCACGAGGCCTGAATAATGGCCTGAGCTTTGGGGTACGTCACGATGATGGTGCC
>JAJAYX010000526.1 GCA_026785985.1 Rudanella sp.
CAGGAACCAATCACATTGGCACAGACCACAAACCACTGCTTCGGATCGTAGAATTTGCCTGGCCCCACCATGCCGTTCCACCAGTCGGTGGGATCGGGGTTTCCGGTGAGGGCATGGCACACCCAAATTACGTTGGAACAGTCCGGCAGTCCGGCGTTCCGGGAGAGCGTGCCAAACGTTGTATAGCCCAATCGAAAGCCGGGCAACGTGGCCCCGGCTTCGAGTGGGAAGGAATATTTGTAGTCGAAGTAATGGACTTGGGACATTGGATACTGGACGTTGGATATTGGACACTGGATGCGGGACTGATTGAGTTGTTTATTAGCCTGATTTGTCAAATATCCAACGGCCAGTATCCAGCATCCAAGTCCCAGAATCAGGCTTCTACTACTTCGGCAATTTGCGCGAACGCCTGCTCGAAATCGGCTTTGATATCGTCGATGAATTCGGTGCCGGCCGAGATCCTCAACAGGCCCGCTTCCACACCGGCGGCTGCCTGCTCGTGTTCGCTGAGTTGCTGGTGCGTGGTGGAAGCCGGGTGAATAATGAGCGTTTTCGAGTCGCCGACGTTGGCTAAGTGGCTCACCATTTTCAGGCTGTTCACAAATTTATCGGCGGCCTCTTTACCCCCTTTGATTTTCACCATAAACACGCCCCCAAAGCCTCGTTTGAGGTACTTTTGGGCTAATTCGTGGTACGGACTACTGGCCAAGCCGGGGTAGTTTACGTGTTCAACCTGCTCGTGTTGCTCAAACCATTCGGCCAGTCCCAGTGCGTTTTGCACTGTCCGGTCAACCCGCAACGACAGCGTTTCGACACCCTGCAACAACAAAAACGAGTTAAACGGGCTGATGGCCGGGCCAAAGTCGCGGAGACCTTCCACGCGGGCGCGGATAATGAACTGGATGTTGCCAAACGGCCCGCCCACGCCAACCACGTCGCTGAAAACCAGGCCATGATAGCCCGGCGACGGTTGGCTGAATTGGGGATATTTGCCGTTGCCCCAGTTGTAGTTACCACTGTCGATAATTACCCCGCCGATGCTCGTGCCGTGTCCGCCAATCCATTTAGTAGCCGACTCCACCACCACAGCCGCGACGTGTTCGATGGGCCGGAACAGGTAGCCACCCGCCCCGAACGTGTTATCCACAATAATGGGCAGGTCGTACTCTTTGGCCATCTCGGCAATGGCATCAAAATCGGGAATGTTGAAGCCGGGGTTGCCAATGGTTTCTAAGTAAATGGCTTTCGTATTCTCGTCGATCAGGGCGGCCAGGTCTTCGGCTTTGTCGCTTTTGGCGAAGCGGGCATCAATACCGAGCCGCTTAAGCGACACCTTAAACTGGTTGTAGGTGCCTCCGTAGAGGAAAGGCGACGACACAAAATTGTCGCCCGCGTTCATAATGTTGGCCAGCGCGATGAACTGAGCCGCCTGCCCCGATGCCACCGCCAAAGCCGCCACACCGCCTTCGAGGGCCGCAATCCGCTTCTCGAACACGTCGGTGGTGGGGTTCATGATTCGGGTGTAAATGTTCCCGAACGCCTTCAGCGCGAACAAATCGGCTCCGTGGGCCGAATCGTTGAACGCATAGGAAGTGGTTTGATAAATAGGGACGGCCCGCGAGTTGGTCGTGGGGTCGATCTCCTGCCCTGCATGGAGTTGCAGGGTGTCGAAGTGCAATGGAGTTGCCATTGGTTTTAAAAAAAGGTATAAAGGTGAACTAACTGATTAATTTATAGGCCCCATCAGCACCTTGCTGTGGGCAGGAATTAGCACCTTGCCGTTGTTGGGTAGGTTGCCAGCGATTCGTAGAGCCTGATCTCTCCTCGCTTCTTTATAAATCAACCGGGCGGGCGAACCCGTTGGTGCCGAAGACAGTGACACGTTGGCTGACTTGATGGTGCAAGTATAAGGCCCAAAACGCACGGGCGCAAAAGTTTCCGCGAAAATTTGCGTCATCGGTTCCATCCGTGCGCTATTGTTTTACCTTTGTCGAACGCACTCACTGAATGGCTTGCCACCCTGTTTTATGAATGAACTATATCGCTACAACCGCGACGGTGCCCGCCGGAACCCCGGCACAACAACCGTTAAAGATGCCATCAACCAGCTATTAAACCATTACCAGCTTCGGTCGCGGTTCAACGAAACGTATCTGGAAGCATTTTGGGCCAAAATGATGGGCCACACCATTGCCTCGCGTACCCGGCGGTTGTATGTAAAAGAGCGAATTTTGTATATTGAAATCGAGTCCGCCCCCCTTCGGAATGAGTTGGTGAACGCCAAAAGCAAAATGATTACCCGAATCAACGAAGACATGGGAACCAGCGTGATCGACGATGTGGTTTTCGTTTGATGAAGCACAAAACTACACCCAACAACTCACCCACCGCCCGCCCGCTTCGGCTCCGGGGCCGCGACAGTGACCTTGTCGAGCAGGAGGAAAAACGGCAAGACCTCGGCTTCGGCACTAAAATCAATGAATCCTATGCCCGTTTGGTCAACAAAGACGGGAGTTTCAACGTAGAGCGTCGTCACGAAGGATTCTGGAATCGGCTCAATGTATATCACCGGCTCATTACGATGGATTGGCTTCCTTTTTTGGGCTGGGTTTTCGTTTTCTACTTTCTGACCAATGTCATTTTCGCGGGTTTATACCTGTTGGCCGGTGCCAACAACCTGCGCGGTTTAGACGAATTATCGCTGGGCGGGCCTTTCTGGGGGGCTTTTTTCTTTAGTGCCCAAACCATCACCACCGTTGGGTACGGCCATATGTCCCCAAATGGATTCCTGACCAGCAGCATTGCCGCCGTGGAGTCGCTGTTGGGTTTATTTCTCTTTGCGCTGGCCACGGGTTTGGTATATGGCCGGTTTTCGCGGCCCGTAGCCCACATCCGATTCAGCCAGAATGCCGTTTTTGCCCCCTACTTCGATATTAATGCCTGGATGTTTCGCATTATCCACGAACGGGCCAATCAATTAGTCGATGTAGAAGTGGAGGTGTCCTTGTCGCGCCTGGAAACCAAACCCGATGGCACCCGCTACCGACGCTACTACGGCCTGCCCCTCGAACGGAAAAAAGTGTCGTTCTTCCCCAACAACTGGACGCTGGTTCACCCCATCCAACCCGACAGCCCCCTGCACGGCTGCACTCCCGAACAATTGGCCGAGTCGGATGCCGAGTTCCTGATCTTGCTCCGGGCCATCGACGATACTTTCTCCCAAATGGTTCACGCCCGCTACTCCTACCGCTACGACGAAATTCTGTGGGGCCGCAAGTTCCGACCCATGTTTAACAGCGATGCCCAGGGCGACGTTTTGGTTGACCTGAATCAATTAGATGAAACGGATGAAGTATCGTTGAATTAGAAAAGAAAAAAGAGGGATGCAGGCGCGTAGGGAAGTTTTTGCCCATGATCACCCGTTGCATCAACGCTCAGCCCGAGACGGCTACGTTTATATTAGGCTTGACTTTTAGAGGAATCATACTGCAAAAACTCGATTCGGTTGCCGAACGGGTCGCGGACGAAGAACCGCTGTCGCCCGTCAATGTCGGACGAATAGGCAATGTCAATTCCTTTTTGTTCTAATTCCGAACGGGCTTCGTCCAGGTTGGCCATCTCAAAGGCCGGGTGTCGGAGGGAATAATGACTACCGGCTTCTTCGCGGAGGTGCAACTCGATATCGGCAATAGTGAACCAGATTGCCCCGCTCGGGTGGTTACCGGGGATTTCGGTCAGGCCCATCGTCTGCGTGTAGAAAACCCGTGCTTCCTCGGTTTTTCCTTCAGGAATGGGCAGCAGGATATGGTCAAATCGGATGAACTGTATCATAAATGACGTAACTCTTTCGCGAAATTAACGGTTTATAGATGCAAAACGCCGATGGTCATGAAACTCCTCTTGCGCACCCTTATTTGTGGCCTCATTGCCATGCTGCCCACATTGACCGTCGGCCAAACTACCCCGACTTTTACCAAAAAAGCCCGCTATCTGGCTCTCGATGTACATGGCCTGACAGGTTTCCACCGCTACCGGTATCTGGAAGGCAACGAAATCAGTTTCCGCACTGGTGGCGACCGCTATGCAGCACCCCTCGCATCGGTCACTGACAGTTCGTTCAGTATCCTGGTGGAAAACGAAATCATGGACCGGACAGAGACCCAAACAATTTTATTTCGGGATGTTGACCGGATTTACCAGCGCAAACGGATTCCGTTTATATCTCAGTTGGGCGTACTCCTGCCCATTGCCGGTGTCACCTATGCCGTTGCCGATTTTGTGAACGCCAAAGGCAACGACGGTCGTTCGGGGCGGTTCCTGTTTGACTCTCAGTCGCTCATACCGGCAGGAACCATGATTGTTGCCGGGGCAATTTTCTACAAACTCAGCCGACCGTCGTATCGGGTTGGGAAGCGCAATCGGTTGCGGGCGTTTTAAGGGTGAATAGTTAACCGGGACTAAAAGTCCTATTCCGCTTTACCCAAACTCGCTACGCTTAACCCCACAAAATCCTGAATCACCAAATCAGCGACTTCCGCTAATTCATCCCGCGTGTGCGTGGTGGCAACACCAACCACCCGGGCTCCGGCGGCACGGGCCGCTTTGATGCCCGTCATGGAATCCTCAAAAATTACACTGTCAGCGGGGGAAACGCCGAGCATCTGCATGGCTAACTGGTAGATTTCGGGGTCGGGTTTAGGGCGGATCACGAGTTTTTCGTGGAGCAACACATCGAAATAGTCGCGCAAACCCAGTTTTTCCATCACAAAATCGAGATTCTCCACCGGGGCCGATGTGCCAACGGCTGTTTTGATACCAGCCGCTTTCAGTGCCCTCAGAAAGTCGGGCAGGCCCGGCACCGGCAC
>JAJAYX010000527.1 GCA_026785985.1 Rudanella sp.
CTTAATACCAAACTATGGGCTACCCTTTTCGACCAATCCTGGAAGTGAGCTGAACCATCTTAAAAATACGTTTTTGTCAGCCGCCCCGCACCAGTGGGGCGGCTATTTTTTTTGCACCAATTTGTTCACCTCCAACAAAATACAAACTTGTTTGTATGGATTTACCCCTCCCCGATCCGCCACCTTTGTATCACCCAAACGGGACAAACCGACCCGTCGGACCGCAATCCTCTTTTTAACCAAAACCAATAGCATGAAAACTTTCCTCAATTTTTGCACAGGTCTGTTCTTAACCACCTCGCTCCTGCTGATCAACACCAGCTGCGAAAAACTCAACGGCGTTGACCCACTACCCCTTGCCCCACCACCTACCGGAACCAATCCGCCAGTTCCGAACGGCCCCGGCGACTTCAAGATCATCAAATTCGATCCGATGATGATGAAAACTAAAATCGACGCTTTTCTGAATGCGCGTAACTTGTCGGGATACGCGTACACCATTTTTGTTGATGGTCAACGGGTAGCGAATGCCGAAGGACGTGGCGGGCTGGCTCGCAAATCCATAGATTCTCCACAGCGGGAACATCACCCGATGGTTCGGCAGGAGATTGCCAGCTGCTCAAAGTACATTACAACCCTGGCCATGGTGCAGATGCTGGACCGAGCCGATCTGAGTTTAGACACCGATATTGGGGCGTATCTGCCTGCCTATATGAACGCCATTGCGTCGGTTCGCACCATCAGTTTCCGGCAGTTGCTCTCTCACTACTCCGGGCTGGTTGGCGGAGTGAGCGACACAAACATTACGCTGGCCGAAATGCAACAGTCGGTTCGAACCAACAACACCGCCGGGTTCGATTCGTACCAGTATAACAACATGAATTTTGCCTTGTGCCGCCTGCTTTTATCTTATGTGTACTGGATAGAGGTGTTGAATATGAGCCCACAGACTATTGCGCAGATGGAAACCAACCCGACGAATTTAGACACCGGAATGGCGAATATATTTTTATCGTTTGTCCGCAATGACGTATTCAAACCCGCAGGTTTAAGCGCCTGGGGTGCGCTCGGTGCCACCGACCCCGGCACGAACTCTCCTACCCTCTACTACAGCAACAATCTGGGGGGAGTTGCCGGTATCAACCCCAGTTCGCTGACCACTATTGTAAACCTGGGGTCGGCCGGCTTCGACCTGAATGCCGTTGAGCTGACCCAGATTACGTCGGCGGCCAACGACTACAAGATCGTGTCGGAACCCATGATGAAAGCCATCCGAACTGGCTACAAAGGTCGCCCGCTGGGGTTCAATGATTCGCAGACCGGCAAGTATGGCGAATACTACTATAAATACGGCGGCATCACCCCCAATGCGAACGGCCTGACCGGTGGTCTAAACACGATGCTGGTGGACTTCGACTGCCCAACGGCCCGGGTACAGGTAGCTGTTATGGCCAATCAGGCCGATAACGGGGTATCGAACATCAACTGGATTCAGGCCGCTTTCGATCAGTCCTGGAAATAAAATCTTGCCTGATTGTATTCACTACTCAGCTACCCCGAACCATTGGGGTGGCTGTTTTTTTGCAACAATTCGTTCATTTTCAGCAAAATACAAACTTGTTTGTATGGATTTGCCCCTTCCCAATCTGCCATCTTTGTATCACCCAAACGGGACAAACCGACCCGTCGGACCGCAATCCTCTTTTTTAACCAAACCGGCTAACAGCCAACACAAACAAACCAGTATCATGAAAAAAGTAAGCTTAGTTTTCGCCATGCTCCTCGGCTTCGTAGCCGCATCATTCGCCCAGACAGCCCCCGCTACACGCTGGCAGACCCAGGAAACCGAAACCCGGATGATCGACGGAGCCAACACCATCCGCATGGCCGACGGGTCGGTGATTCGCTGCACGGTTCGGGGTGGTGAGGTTTTCAACCTCAGTGTTCAGTCGGGCCGCGACCGCGTCATTTTCGAGGGCAACGAGGAGGCACCCGCCGGGGCACCCCCGGCCAAATGCCCCAACAAGTTCGACATTCAGCACTGCTACTACAGCACCAAAGACAAGATGCTGGTGTGTTTCTGCGGCCCGGTTCTGAGCGATAAGCCCAGCAGCGACCCTACCGCTACCAAAGAGCATATTCTGTTGGCCCGGCAAGTAGGCGTACCAGTTCATTAATCAAATCAACCTGAACGGCGGCTACACGTACCCATGTCGGCCACCCGTATCTGAATACGCCTGGTGGGAGCAACCACACCCGACACGTTGAAATTCCTAATCAATGTACCGTCACCGCAAGGTATTTAACTGGGAAATTAACGGAACAGCTGACTACTTCACCCAATGGCCAGAGCATCGCGCTCTGGCCTTCTTTGTTTTTGACCTCAAAATACAACCTTGTTTGTATGGATTTGCCCCTCTCCCATCCGCCATCTTTGTATCACCCAAACGGGATAATAATCTTCCTCTTTTTTAACCAAACCGGCCATTGGCTACAACCAAAAAGTACCATGAAAACAGTATGCTTTGTATTTGCACTTATGCTCGGCTTCGCAGCCACCTCATTTGCCCAGCAGGTCCAGTATTCATTTGATGAAATGTCGTACGCTCCCCGTGCTACAGGCGTGAGTCTATGTCTTTATTCTTCTGGAATTAGCAACAGCAACGGGCAAGACAAGTACTACGTTACAGCCTGGGTTGATCTTCAGAAGAAAACGATTACCAACCCAGAACTCAGAGAGTACGGGAATCCTAATAAGATAGTCAAGTTAAACAAGATTACTCATGTGGCCCATCTTTACTTAAGTACACCCAACACGGGGGGCGTTGAGGCTTATGCCTGCAAGGGTACGGGAACCAACATGGTGTTTTACTACCTGGTGGGTGCTACCACACCCGACACCGTTAAATTTCTGTTCTACCTGCCATCAGGGCCAGGTGGTTTTCAGGCGGCCAACTAAACCATCCATCCAGGGTAGCAAATGCAAAAAGGCAGGAGCATTAGCTCCTACTCTTTTTGCATTTGCTACCCCAAAATCTCGCAAGAAGCTGACAATCAACAAAAACACACCCATGCAACCATCCGATTTTTTCGCGCAACCTAACCATATACAACTTTTACCGGCCTGGATGCGGGCGGCTCTCTGGACTACCGCCATTATGAATATGCTGGGGGCTATGACCTTTGTGCCTGTCTTGCCGATAGATCGGACATGGCTGGGTCTGCCCCCGGTCGCACACCCTCTTTATCTTTGGATTATTGCCGAATTTGTCTTCATCATGGGCCTGGGTTACGGCTACTGCGCGTGGGCAAACCGCGCCCCACGAATTTTTATTGCGGTGGGTGCCCTGGGCAAACTCGCGTTTTTTGTGACGATGTCTGCTGGCTGGCTCATCGGCGACCTGCCCTTGAAAACTGCTCTGATGACCAGTGGAGACCTGATTTTCGGTTGTCTGTTTGTGGTGTGGCTTTTTCAATCGTATATTAA
>JAJAYX010000528.1 GCA_026785985.1 Rudanella sp.
GCCTGTTAGTGGGTTGATAACGATCTGACCCACAGACTGGCCGGTTGGGTCATAATTCGCGCCGGTGGGATTGGTATTTTGCACACGGGGATTGGCTGTGCCGACGATAACACCGTAAGGCTGTCCAACAAAAATCGACGGTGAAATACCAATAAACGAGTTACCGTTGATGACCGACTGGGTTACGCCTTCGATAATTGATTCCACGTTGTTGCGGTTCAGCGTATAGTTCAGAGCCACATCCCACTTGAATCCACTGGTACGAACAGGCGTACCTGTCAACACGAATTCAATACCCCTATTCTTCAATACCCCCACGTTGGTGGTGCGCGTATCGAAACCCGACGAAGGCGCAACGGCTACGTTGAAAATTTGCTGAGTCGAACGAGTTTCATAAACAGCCGCGTCGATACCGATCCGGTTCTGGAAGAAACCGAGGTTGATTCCGATCTCACCCGACGTTACAAACTCGGGCGTGATGTCCTGGCTACCAATGCGGCCCCCAATATCGAAGCCCGGGATGTTAGCTCCGCCAATGGCAAGCGGGAATGTGATGCTGGCTACGTTGTTGCCAAACCCACTCGATGCATAGACCGAGTTGAGCAGGTATGGGTCGGCGTCGCGACCTACCCGCGCCAGGCTGGCCCGTACTTTGGCATACGAAAGCACATCCGATTGGACTTTGAAGGCTTCAGTCGGAACGAAGCTCAACGCTGCTGACGGATAGAAATACAGGTTGCTGGTGGTAGGCAACGTTGACGATTGGTCGGCCCGGCCTGTCAGTTCTAAGTACAGGTAATCTTTATACCCAAACGATGCCTGCCCGTAATAGCCCACCAAACGGCGCAATGACGAAGCCTCGTTGCTGCCCGTGAAAACCGATGCGTTGTTGATGTTGTAATAGCCCGGAATGGTTAGGGATGCACCCACCGCAAAGACATCCTGCGACTTGCGCTGATTGATGTTGTTACCCAGCAACAGGTTAGCAGTCAGTCCTTCCAGCAGAAACTTGTTGGTGCGGGCTGTGATAATCAAATCGCCGTTCAACTCCGAGAAAAAGCTGCTTCCCTGCGAAACAGACCCCAGCGGTGTGCGTCCCGAGCCGATGGCTTCGATAAATTTCTTGCGGTCAGTATAGGTGTCGCCTGTTACCCGGTACAGCACGTTCAGCCACGGAAAAATATCTTTGCTGAGGGTGAAATTACCAAAGAACCGGTCAACCTGCCCGTCTTCAGTAGAGTTGTTGACGGACCAATAGGGGTTAATGATCGTGGTGTTGAAATAGATACTCCGCCCGTTGGCATCTGTAAACGGTTCACCCGTGAGGTTGTAGCTGCGTGGAATCCGGGTCAATTGCCCAAACGCACTACCCCCGTTTCCACCCGATACGCCCTTTTGGACTGACTGAATGTAGGAAGCTGTACCCGTAATTTTCAGGCCGTTACTGAGCCGCGTTTCTCCGCTCAACTGCACGTTTGTCCGCACAAACTTGGTGTTGGGAGAGATACCATTCTGGCTGGTGTTCCCGAAAGACACCAGAAAGTTACGGTTCTGGTCACCCCCGGCAATGCTGGCCGTGTTCTGTAGAATGGTGCCCTGCCGGTAGAAATCCAATACGTTGTTTGGATATGCCTGGTAGGGCCGGACTTGTCCCTGAAGGTTTGTAACAGACGTTGGCCCACCCGCAAACGCTGGCCCCCATGAGTTGGTGGAGTTGTTGACAAACAGGTTGTTGGCTCCCTGTCCGTACTGATTTTGGAACTTGGGGATACCATACACATCCTGCACGTTGTACGACGACGTTAGGGTAACCTCAGTCTTGTTGTTCTGGTTACGCCCCGACTTGGTGGTGATAATGATAGCCCCGGCAGAAGCCCGAGACCCATAAAGCGTGGCTGCGGCTGGTCCTTTCAACACGTTCAGCGATTCGATGTTGTCGGGGTTAATATCGTTCAAACGGTTGGCCGGTTGCGTACCGAACAGGGTGTTCTGGGTGTTGTTTACATCGTTGTTGAAGATAATCCCATCGACCACAATCAGCGGCTGGTTAGAACCATTGAACGACGTAATACCCCGGATGTTGATGTTGGTGGAGGCTCCCGGTGCCCCCGATGCGCCTGAGATACTTACCCCCGCCAGTTTGCCCTGCAAACTATTGAGTAAGTTAGGCTCTGATTTTTGCTGTAGCAAAGCCCCACTCACCTCCTGTGTGGAGTAGCCCAGTGACCGTTTATCGCGTTCGATACCCTGAGCCGTAACCACCACCTCGTCGAGGCTTTGCAGGCCACTCGACAATTTAACGTTGATGGTTGTCTGATTGCCTACGGTAACATCCTGCGACCCAAAGCCAATGAAACTAAATACCAGCCTGGAGTTAGCCGGTACGCTGATGCGGTAACGACCTTCGGCATCCGTTATAGTGCCTCGCGTCGTTCCTTTTACCTGGATGCTCACACCCGGTAAGGTAGAGCCATCGTCTGATGTAGTGACCTGGCCACTTATCGCCATATCCTGTGCCATCAAAGGCAGACAGAAGAGTAGCGATAGAAACCAGCTTCCTAATAAAATTCTGCACATAGGTTTGTTGAGATTAAATTTGTATTAACAAATACTAAAATAGAGGGCAAAGGTAAAGTATGTAACGAACTATTTCGGGCAAATCGGATAAGATTTTTAATAGATATTTCTTGTAATAAAAATTACTTAAAAATAACATTTAAGTATAAATCCCCAAAAAAAACCCCGTTTTTGGCGGGGTGTTTTTTGGGGATGGGGTAATTCGAAGCTGAACGGCTAAGCTATGGCATCATTTTTTAGGGTCTAAAAGGCCAATAGTTCTGCCAAAAACAAGTGATTTTGACCAGAATTAAGGGTAAAAACGGAATCACTAGTGCTACCATAGCTTAACTATCTCGGTAACCGCTTCGCCATCAGCCGTGCCTGTGTTGGCAACAAAGCAAGCTTTATGAATTCGCGATCATAGAATTGCCGAATGCTGAAGGGCCGAAACCAGATTAGGTAGTTGACATCCTGCACCGATCAATAAAACGAGCAATAGTGTGCGTGACAGCCAGAATTTCCAGGTTTTTTTGGTAGTAGTCATGGTTGAATTGATAGGTAGTTGAAGGGAGGTTATTTTTGGTGGTTGGATTGTTAAACGGCTATAGGTAGAGTAATCACAAATTCGGTTCCCTCCCCTTCCTCACTTTCCACGGTTAGTATGCCGCCATGACCCTTGGTCACAATATCATAGGAGAGAGATAGCCCCAGACCCGTACCCTCTCCGGTGGGTTTGGTGGTGAAAAAGGGTTGGAAAATCTTGGCTTTGACCGCGTCGGGAATGCCCGTGCCGTTGTCGCTCACCCGAATCCGGGTATGCCCATTAAGCTGCGTGGTACTGACCGTCACCGTAGGATTGTATTCTGCGGGGGCTTGTTTTTGTTTTTCCTGCACGGCGTAAAAGGCGTTGTTGTACAGATTCAACAGCACCCGCCCGATCTCCTGGGGCATCATATCGACAAGTCCTAAATCAGCCTGAAATTCCGTTACTAATTCAGCATTAAAGTTTTTATCCTTCGCCCGCAGGCCATGATACGCAATCTTGAGATACTCATCGGCCAATGCGTTGAGGTTGGTGGGGCGTTTCTCGCCGGTGCCGGTGCGGGAGTGTTCGAGCATCCCCTTGACGATGGCCGAGGCTCTGCCACCATGATGGGTGATCTTTTGGAGGTTCTGTTTTAAATCGACCAGGATTTCGGCTTCCAGTTCTTCGTCTCTTTGGTCTCCCTTTTCCCTTTCCTCCTCAAGTTCCGTGACCAGTTCAGCCGATACTTCGGAGAAGTTGTTGACGAAGTTGAGGGGGTTCTGAATCTCGTGGGCGATACCGGCCGTTAGCTCACCCAGGCTGGCCATTTTCTCTTTCTGGACCAGTTGGGTTTGGGTGGCTTTTAGCTCGGCCAAGGATTGTTCTAATTGATTACTTTTCTGGTTGATCTCCTCTTTTTGCTGTTGCAAAACGACATTGGCTTTCTGCTTTTGGGTATAGCCATAAGCGATCAACCCCAATA
>JAJAYX010000529.1 GCA_026785985.1 Rudanella sp.
CTTGCTTCAACGTCCCGTTCCAACAGGTTGCGGTGCATCCCGCCAACTGTCTGGCCATTGCTGGTGATCACTACCTCGCGGCTGAAAGCCTCCTTTGTCAAATTCAGTTTGGCAGTCATGTTGGGAACATTTAGATCTTCAAAGCTACATGATTCTCAGAATGTCTGCCGCTCCTTTTCGATTGATGACAGTTTTTGCTGATAGCCTGTCAGAAAAGCCTGATAATCGGCGGGCGAGGTGTTGCCCTGAAGCTGTGGGAGCGCATTTTGGGCATAGTCGGTCAGGCGTTGGTCGAGGCACAGGTCGATGTATACTTTCCAGAGTTCGGGCTGATCCGGGTTGTAGTCGAGGGTGCCCACAACGAGGTTGTAGGCCCGGTCGATTTGGCGATTTTGTTGCCAGAACCGGGCCGCACCCGTTATGATTTGGGCATTGAGCGGGGCCCGTCGAACGGCTTCGGCAAAAGCGAGTTGCGCCCGTTGCGGTTGTTTGTTCCGGGCTAAAACCCAGCCCATTAAAAACTGCCGTTCGGCTTGATGCTGAGGGAGGAAAGCCGCCCGGCTCATCGAATCAGCAGCCGCCAGTTTACTCCGGAAAGCCACAATCCGCAACGCACTGAGGTTTTCCAGGGAAAGCGCGAACGGGGTCAACTGCTCCGGCTTACCCATTTGGCTTAGAATCATTTGCGCGTAGAACGGCTGCCGGGTAGCGATGTATTCCTCGATCAGTTTGGCCCCCGAAACCGTTTTCAAATTCGCATCGCGAATCGTTTCCCAAAACCTGCCCCGGTTGGGGTCGTCGATTCGGTAACTCACATAAAACGCTTTTTCCAGATCGGACAGGGTCGCCTGCCCGGTTGGCATCCGTTCTTCATACAATACCTGTTTCAGCCCCGCCACCCCTGCATCGTTGCGCGAGGCCGTTTCCCATAGCGACCGAGCCATTACCAGATCGCCGGTTTTGGTGAGTGCCACCGCCCGGTAGAAAGCCGACAGCGTGTCGGTGTTGAGCTCCAGAATCTCGTTGGCCTTGCGATAAAGCCCCTGATCCATCAGCAGCAATCCCAGAACCGAACGGTATTGCTGGGCCGTGCGTTGGCTCCCTTCGGCCAACTGACTGAGCAGCGTGAAGGTGTTGGCAGGGTGATGATTCTGGTATTCTGCTATGGCGCCGGCCAGCAACAAATCGTCCGTAAAATCCTGATTAGAAACCTGTTGCGCCCGTTGGCGAAGCGTTTTTGTCAGCACTGAATCGGGCGGTGCGTCGCTACGTCGGGGACTGGCCAGTGCGAAGTTATACAAACTCGCAAATCGTCCCACGCTCAGGCCCGGCCAACCTTCGGCGGTTAGCAGGCTGTCAACCACAGGGGGCTCGTCGGCCAGCCAGGTCGGTTGAGCCAAATTGGTCGTATCATTCGTGGTTACAAGTTTGATCGCCAGGGCATTGGCTTCATACGATTCATAGTCGAAGCGGTCTGTTTGTTTGGCCAGGGTCGAATCGGTAGCCAGTACGCGGGGATTTCGGGCATACAAACCAAGCAAATTTGCTTCGGGAACTTCGTTGCGGCTGGTGTTTCGGGCGGAGTTTTTGAAGTAGTAATAAGCGGAATCGGCAATGCTGGTACGGCTGTAGAGGTAGCCCAAATTGTTTTGCAGTTCACCACTACTGGGAAACTGCCGAAGCCCCCGTTGCAGGGTTTTGATCGACTCAAAAAACAGTTCGGTTTGCTGATAGGTGCTGCTCAGGGCTGCAAACGCCTGCGGGCTAGGTTGTTTCAGCAACGCCCGATTAAAAAAGTAAGCCGCTGCGCCCGGTTCGTTATTGCGCAGGGCCAGCGAAGCCAGCGAATAGTTCGATTTATGGTTCTGAAACTCCTGCTCCACGCCCAACTGATAGAACGCCTGTGCTGATGTAAGCTCTCCCGAAGCCACGTATAAATCGCCCAGACCGTTGTAGTAACCCGTGACGGCCTGCCGAACCGGAAACAAATTTACCCCGCCCAACAGGGCACCAAACACCAGCAAACCCGCCAGCCTGAAATAGCTTAGTCTAGACCGTTTGGGTTTATATAACACCCGATGCACGGCCAGTCCCCGCTGGTATAATTCCCGGAAATTGAACACCACGTACAGCACAAAAGCCGCTCCCATGGCGAGGTGGCTATAGACAATGGCATCCTCGAACATCTCCACCACCGGGTCGTTGGCCGTGGCAAAGGCATAGGCAATGGTGGTGGTGGCGATGAGGCCCAACCCGGCATACAGAAACGCCCCGGACTCTTCAAACGGCACCTCGTCCTGCTGTTCCACCTGCCGCCGAAAACCCCATATACCCAAAACAAGTGAAGCCAGAAAAATAAAAAACGGGCTGACAGTCAGCCAATTAAGTTCGATAGTGCGCGTGTTCTGGAGCCAGATCAACAGCAGATTTGCCAGATACAAACCACTCAGGAAAGCAAAATTGCGCATCCCGAACGTGCGCCGGGTTCCAGTGTCTCCCCGGTTGCTGTTGATGCCGGGAGCCAGATTGGCGGAGGTCAGCCAAACCAGTCCGGCAATAATTTCAAAGGCAATAAACACAATGAACCCCACGCTCAGGAGCATCAGGGCGGGCATTCCGTAGCTGACCACCGTGAGCGCGGGCAAGCCCACCGGCGACAAAAAACCGAGACCAGCCCACAGCACGGCCATGAGTAACCCAAATGCCCCAAACCGGGCCGAAAAGCTGAAATCAATTCGGAAAGCGTGGAAATAATAGGTGAGCGAGCCAAACAGAAAAGCCAGAATACCAAACACAAACTGACCGTCGAGACCCGGAATTTCGAGCGTCTCGAAC
>JAJAYX010000530.1 GCA_026785985.1 Rudanella sp.
ACCCAACGCCTTTTGCCCGCGAACACAGCGAACCCTGGCCCGGCGGTCGCTATACTCACTACTATTTCGATCCCAACCGCGACTGGGCCTGGCAAACGCAGGAAATCACCCAGCAGCGCATGGCTCTATACCACCAGTGGATGCCGCACCTGCACGCCGATTTCCACGAAATGGGTGTGGAAAGCCCCTATTATTTCGCCCCCTCGGCTAAGCCCTACCACGAAGATATTACGCCCTTTCAGCGCGAGTTTCAGAATACCATTGGCCAATACTGCAGTCGCTACTTCGACCGGAATGGCTGGTTGTATTACACCCGTGAACGCTTCGATTTGTTTTACCCCAGCTATGGCGATACCTGGCCAACTTACAATGGGGCCATTGGCATGACCTACGAACAGGGCGGCAGTGGGCGGGCGGGTTTAGCCGTTGAAAAAGCCGATGGCGACACCCTCACCCTGCGGCAACGCATCGACCACCACGTTGCGGCCAGCATCGCCACCCTCGACGCTGTTGCCGACCGCGCTCCGGAGGTGGTGAAGGCATTTGGCGAGTATTTCGACAAGGCCAGGAACAGCCCGGTTGGTCCCTATAAAAGCTACGTAATAAAATCGAACGGCGATGCGGGCCGCATGACTGCTCTGCGCCAACTGCTCGACCGGAATCAGATTCGTTATGGATTTGGCGGAACGGGGGCTGAGCGTAAGGAGCAGGAGGTGGGGAGTAAAGGAAAAAAAACACCCGCAACGGGCGGACTGAGTGGGTTCAACTATTTCACTCAGAAAACAGAATCGAACGTTGCCATTGCTCCCGAAGACCTGGTAATCAGTGCGTATCAGCCAAAATCGACGCTGCTCAAGATTCTGTTCGAGCCAAAATCAGCCCTCGAAGATTCGGTGACGTATGACATTACGGCCTGGTCGCTGCCCTACGCTTTTGGCTTGCCAACGTATGGGATGACCACCCAGTTGACAGTCAGTGGTACCCAGCCGCCAGTTAAGAGCAATACCCCGAATCCAACATCTGCCCGCGACGGCGAACCGTTCCCAAATTCCCCCTACGCTTACGTGGTTCGCTGGCAGTCGATGCCGTCGGTGCAGTTGCTGGCGGGTTTGTTGAAGCAGAAAATCAAGGTGCGGGCTGCCGAGAAACCGTTTGAAATGGGAGGGCAAACCTATTCGGCTGGTACACTGCTCATTACGCGGGCAGGCAACGAACGCTTAGGCAGTCGGTTCGATCAGTTGGTGCAGGCTGAAGCCCAAAAAGTGAACGTGACGCTCATGCCCGTGCAGACTGGTTTCGTTACCAAAGGCTCCGATTTTGGCTCCGATTTTGTGATGGCTCTGAAATCGCCCCGCGTTGGGGTAGTGATTGGCGAGGGTATGTCGCCCACGGCTTCGGGTGAGGTGTGGCACTATTTTGATCAGGAACTCCAGTATCCCGCTACGTTGATCAATGGTAGCGACCTCGGTAATGTGGACTGGACTAAATTAGATATCCTGGTGATGCCCACTGGTTTCAGCTATAGCCGAATCCTGACCGACCGAACCCTGACTGCCATCAAAACCTGGATTCAGGGCGGGGGTAAACTCATTGCAATGGAACGGGCCGCCGATGCGCTACTGGGCAAAGATGGCTTCGATCTAAAGAAAAAGGAAGATTCAAAAAAGGATGAAGAGGACAAAAAATCCGCCCTCGACTCGCTCAAGGTGTTTGCCGACCGTGAACGCGAAGCTGTTTCCGACGAAACACCCGGTAGTATTTACCGCATCAGCCTGGACACCACTCACCCGCTGGCGTTTGGCCTTGGCTCCGATTATTACGCCTTAGTGCAGGAAGCCCACAATTTCGACGTACTGAAAGACGGCTGGAACGTCGGTTATCTGAAAGCTGACAACTACGTAGCCGGTTTTGCAGGGCGCAACGCCAAAGAGAAACTAAAAAATACCCTGTCGATGGGCGTTCAGCCAATGGGGCGCGGGTCAGTGATTTATTTAGCCGACAATCCGTTGTTCCGGGGATTCTGGTACAGCGGCAAATTGCTGTTCGGCAATGCGGTGTTTATGGTAGGGAATTAAGGGAGAAGAGAGGAAAGGTCTGAAACGCTCCCTTCTTCTTTCCTCCCTATTTGTGCAAAACCAATACCGGCACCATTGACCGGACAACCATGCGTTCGGTTTGGCTGGGGTTGATGAGGTTGGCCAGAAAACCGCGTTCGAGGGTTGTCATCACGAGCAAGTCGGTGGGGTGCTGATCGAGGTAGTCGGTCAGGCCCGCCGACACGGTTCGGGCTTTCATGGTATCGACGTTTAGGGGCAGATAACTGGCTCAGGAACTGGTTGTCGTTTGTTTAGTGCGCTACTAACCAGTTTTCGCCAACACCAATGCCCGTTTCCATTTTCACGGCCATTGGAATGGCATTTTTCATGATATGATCGACACGCTCGCGCAGTGCGTCGATCTCGTCGCGGTGGGCATCGAAAACGAGTTCGTCGTGGACGGTCAGGATCATTTTGGACTTCATTTGCTCCCGGCGCATCATCTCGTTGATCTGGATCATGGCAATCTTGAGCATGTCGGCCGCGCTGCCCTGAATGGGAGCGTTGATGGCGTTACGTTCGGCAAACATTCGGTCGGTCATGTTGCGCGAATTGATGTCGCGCAGATACCGCCGACGACCCAATATTGTTTCGGCATAGCCGAAGCCACGGGCCTTTTCGATGGTTTGGTCCATGTAGGATTTCACCGCCGGGAACTCCGCAAAATACTCGTCGATGATCTGGGCGGCTTCTTTGCGCGGAATTTTCAGGCGTTGCGACAGCCCAAACGCCGAGATACCATAGATAATGCCGAAGTTGATGGTTTTGGCTTTCCGGCGCATCTCACTCGTCACCTCTCCCAAGCCAACGTGAAACACTTTGCTGGCCGTTTGGGTGTGAATGTCGATGCCATTGTTAAAGGCTGAAGACATGGTTTCGTCGCCACTGAAGGCTGCCATGATCCGTAACTCTATTTGCGAATAATCCGCCGACATAATCAGAAACTCGTCGGAGCGGGGCACAAATGCTTTGCGAATTTCCTGCCCGCGCGGGGTTCTGATCGGGATATTTTGCAGGTTCGGGTTGGTGGAACTGAGCCGCCCGGTGGCAGCCACTGCCTGATTAAACGAGGTATGAACCCGGCCCGTGTGCTTGCTAATCAGCAGCGGTAGAACATCGACGTAAGTATTCTTGAGTTTAAGCAACTCCCTGTAATCCAGTATTTTACGGGCTATTTCGTGTTCTGCTTCGAGTTTCGACAGAATTTCTTCGCCCGTTGCATATTGACCGGTGCGGGTCTTTTTGGCGTTCTTGTCCACTTTCAGTTTGTCGAACAAAATCTCTCCCAACTGCTTGGGCGACCCAATATTGAACGACTCCCCGGCGATGTCATAAATTTCCTGTTGCACTAATTTTACGTCCACCTCAAGCGTGGCCGAGAGTTCGGCGAGGGCGTTGGTATCCACCCGAATCCCCTCCAGTTCGAGGTCGGCGAGAACCTGCACGAGCGGCATTTCGACCTGCTCAAAGAGTTTGTACAGGCTGTCTTTTTCGAGCAGTGGAGCAAAGGTTTGTTTCAGTTGAAGGGTCACGTCGGCATCTTCGCCCGCGTATTCCACCACCTTCTGCACATCCACTTCGCGCATGGTAATCTGACCCTTGCCTTTTTTGCCGATGAGGGCCTCGATTTCCACCGGGTGGTAATTCAGGTAGGTCATGGCCATGATGTCCATGTTGTGTCGTTGCTCCGGCTCAATCAGGTAGTGAGCAATCATGGTGTCGAACAGCTTTCCCTGCACCTCAACGCCATACTTTTTGAGCATCAGCAGGTCGTATTTGAGGTTTTGTCCGATCTTGGTAATGGCCGGGTTTTGCAGCACCGGCTTAAATTCATCGACTACAGCCTGCGCTTCGGTGCGGTCTTCGGGAATCGGTACATAAAACGCTTCGCCCGCCCGGTAAGCAAATGAAAGCCCCACCAAATCGGCCTCCACGGGGTCGATGGAGGTGGTCTCCGAATCAAAACAAAGGGACTCCTGCTGACCCAGGAAATGAATCAGGCTGGCCCGCAGTTCGGGAGTATCGACCAGTCGGTAATCGTGTTTGACCGAGTCGATGGTTTTCCGGCGTTCTGGCGTTCTGGGGTCGATCTCAACATCGGGATACACATCTAAAAATGCGGGGCCATCGGAATTTTCCGGGCCAGGCGTTACTGACGACCGACCCGTCGGACCGCCCGATACCATTGGAACGGCAACCGGCGTTTTGGCGACCCCTTTTTTGGGCTGTTGTAGAGACGCAACATCTTGCGTCTCCTCACCAAACAAAAACGGTAAATCCTCCTACCCAGAAGGTTTCATCGGTTTCGGATCAAAGCTGTGTTCAAACAAGTCCAATTGGCCAGATTCGCTGCCTTTAAATGCCGGAGGCAGGGGTTGACCGGCTACCGAATCAAGCCCCAAACGACCTTTCATTTGCCGGAATTCCAGTTCGTCCATCAAGCTCGATAAACGGGGTTTGTCGTAGGCTGTCAAACGAAGCGCGTCGGCATCGAACGGCACCGGCACGTCGAGATGGATGGTGGCTAACTGCTTGGACAAGAGGCCCTGTTGGGCATACTGGATTACGTTTTCTTTGAGTTTCCCCTTGAGTTGGCCGGCGTTGGCAATCAGGTTTTCAATGGAGCCAAACTCCTGAACGAGCTTTTGGGCGGTTTTTTCGCCAATACCCGGAATACCCGGAATATTATCGACGGCATCGCCCACCAGCCCCAGCATATCCGTAACCTGCTCGATACGCTCGATACCCCAACGTTCGCAAATTTCGGCAACACCCTGCTTTTCAGCGGGTTTACCCATGAAAGCGGGTTTGTAAATATGGATACATTCTTCCACCAACTGCCCATAATCTTTGTCAGGAGTCATCATATAGACCTCGAACTCGCCCGTGGCGCAGGCGCGTTTGGCAATGGTGCCAATGATATCGTCGGCCTCAAACCCCTCCATAATGAGCATGGGAATGTTCATGGCCTCTATGATTTGCTTAATATAGGGTGTGGCAATGCTAATATCTTCCGGTTGCGATTGCCGGGTGGCTTTATACATCGGGAACTGTCCGTGCCGGAACGTCTTGCCCGAATGGTCGAAAGCTACGCCAAGGTGGGTGGGTTTTTCTTTCTGAAGCACCTCCAGCATGGCATTCATAAAGCCAAAAATGGAGCTGGTGTTCATACCCCGCGAGGTGATACGGGGGTTTTTATTGAACGCAAAGTGGGCGCGGTAAATCAACGCGAGTGCGTCGAGCAGAAACAGTTTGTTTTGTGGTTTTGCCATTGAGTAAAAGGGGCATTCGTGAGCCAGAATTTGGCCCACCAAAGAACGGGATTGTCCGTAAAGATAACACCGGGAAGGGGAAAAGAGTTAGTGTTATCAGTGAACAGCCAACAGCTATCAGTTAACCTGCGTTAGGATAACCACTGATAGTTGTTAGCTGCTCACTGTTCACTGACTGACTCCCGTTGGTAACAGCACCCGGTCAATAACATGCACCACGCCGTTGGTGCTGGTGAGGTCGGTTTGGAGCAAATTGCCCGCCACAGCAGGGTTGCCTTTGCCCGTGACGGTGGTGCCTTTGGGATTGATGGCAATCATAAGTGGCGTTCCCTGAACGGTGGTCAGTTCGCCCGTGCGCAGGGTGGGGGAGAAAGCCCGACTGTTGATGATGTGATACCTCATGATCTCGGTCAGGCGGGCCACATCGGCACTCCGCACGGCATCTTCAGTCGTAAAACCAGCCGCCCGAAAAGCCGCATTAGACGGCGCGAACACCGTGATGCCCCGCTCAGTGGGCGACAACAACACGGCTGAAACGGGGTTGCCTACCCGCTCCACCGCCAGGCGAAAAAACGACAGACCGGCATTGGTTCGCAACAGTTCAACGGTGGTTTGCGAGGGAATGGGCAACACGTTGTCAAGCACATACATCACCGAATTGTTGGCCCCGATGTCGGGTTGCACAACCCGACCTGCGTTGGCATATAGTTGACCATCAGCCGCTTTGAAGAGTGAGACAGTGGCCGTTACCAGTGCCGTTGGAACACTGGTGGATGTTCCGGCAGGTAAAGAAGAAGCCGACAGACGGGTGTTTAAGACGTGATACTGGAGTAGTTGTTTCAGGTCGGCAACAGGCAATGTATCGAAGGCCGATTTGTTCGTATAACCAGCGGCTTTAAAAGCCTCATCGGTTGGTGCAAATAGCGTTAATGACCCCGATTTGAAGCTTTCAGACAGGCCAGCCCGAATCATTGCCGTGTTCAATAAACTCAGGTGACTGGTTTTGGAAATAATGTCGAAGAGCGAGCCGGTAGCGGTTACCGATGGTGTAGCGGTTAGGCTTGTGC
>JAJAYX010000531.1 GCA_026785985.1 Rudanella sp.
GCCACCCGCGCCTACGTGCAGCCCTATTGGGGTTGGGGCGGATGGGGTCGCGGCAGTTGGCCTCCACGTCAGTCGGCACCCACCGAAATTGCCAACGGCGAAACCACCACCGACGAGACCGGGGTCATCAGCCTGAGTTTTGTGGCCTCTCCCGACCTGAGCATCGCCCGAACCACCAACCCAACCTTCACCTTCGAGGTGACGTTCGACGTGACCGACCGGGCGGGCGAAACCCGAAGCACCACGCAATCGCTGCAAATTGGCTATACGGCCCTGCAAGCCAGCCTGAATATACCGGAGCAGGTGGAGAAAGGCGATGCCAAAACTTATGCGGTGAAGGCCACCAATCAGGCCGGAGTTCCCGTGACCATCCGGCAGGGTGAAGTGGTGATTCTGCGTTTGCAGGCTCCTTCCCAACCCCTCCGCAAACGCCTGTGGGAACGCCCCGACCGCCAGCTTCTGACTCAGGCTGAGTTCAAAAAGCTGTTTCCCAACGACGTTTATGCCGACGAAGACAATCCCCAAAACTGGACTCGTGAGCGCGTTCTGACCGCTCAGCCACAAGCCGTTTTGCTCCGTGATCTTGCTCCCGGAGAATATGTAGCTGAGACAACCGTAACCGACTTGACCGGAGAAAAGGCCACCCAACGCCAGTTTTTCAGCGTGGTTGACGAACGCACGGCCTCGCAACGCCCCGACTCCTGGGTGCGGGCCACCAAAACCGAACTGGAACCCGGCGCAGAGGCTATTTTCTTCGTGGGCAACACCCAGCCGGGTTGGGTGCTGATGACGGTGGAAGAGAAAAACCAACCGTCCCACTCTGAGTGGGTCAAAACCGACGGAACCCCCAAACGGGTTGCTATTCCGGTAACAGAGAAGCAGCGGGGTGGTTTCGTGGTGGAGTTTGCGGTGGTGCAACAAGGCCGGTTGCTCACCGAAACCCGCCCTATTCAAGTGCCGTTTACGAACAAGAAACTGACCATTGAAACGCTCACCTTCCGCGACAAACTCAAGCCCGGTCAGGCCGACGAGTGGATTATCCGCATCAGCGGTCCCGACAAAGATAAAGTCGTGGCCGAAATGGTCGCGGCTCTGTATGATGCCTCGCTCGATGAGTTTGTGCCGCATCAGTGGCAGGCCAGCATTTATCAAAACTATCAGGGCGGTCGCCATCAGTGGCAATCCAGCGCTTTTAGCCAAATTCAGGCCAACCAGTTGTTCTATCGCTGGCAACAACGTAACGGCCCAACGGCATTGCAGTATCCGTTGTTGTTGTCGGGTTTGGAATATGGACGGAATAGAGGGGGGATGGCTCGTATGTCGGCTAAACGGGCAGATTATGCCGGGGAAGGAGCTGCGGCACCAATGGCAATGGCCGCTGAAGGCAAAGCAGAGACGGGTGTTCAGCAGGATGCAATGGCTTTAAACGAGGTTGTCACAGTTGGGTATGGAGGCCCCAAAAAGCCACCTATTCAAACCACTGCCCAACCCATTCTCCGCAAAAACTTCAATGAAACGGCGTTTTTCTTCCCGCAGCTCCAAACCGATGCCGAGGGCCGGGTGCTGCTTAAGTTCACCATGCCTGATGCCCTCACCCGCTGGAAACTGCTGACGTTTGCCCATACCAAAGACCTCAAAACGGGCCTGCTAACCCGCGAAATCGTGACCCAGAAAGAGTTGATGGTCACGCTGAACCCGCCCCGATTCCTGCGCGAACAAGACACGATTCAACTTTCGGCACGGATTAACAACCTGATGGGTAATGCCTTAAGCGGCACCGCCAAACTCGAAGCCTTCGATGCCATGACCGATCAGCCCATCAGCGCGTCGGCGGGAATTTCGGTAACGCTGGTTCCGTTTTCGGCGGGGCCAAACGGGAGCGCGTCGGCCACGTGGACGGTGACGGTGCCAACGGGTTTGCCGCCCGTTGCTTTTCGGGTGTCGGCAACATCAGGAAGTTTTACCGATGCGGAAGAGCGCGTGGTGCCGGTGTTGCCCAACCGGATGCTGGTGACGGATGCTCTGCCGTTTTGGGTCAACGGCAACGAAACACGCACATTCAACTTGTCGGTGCTGACGGGTTTAGCCCCAAATGCACCCGTGCAACACGAGCGGCTGACGGTTGAGGTAACGAGCAATCCGGCCTGGGCAGCCCTGCAAAGTTTGCCCTATTTGATGGAGTATCCGTATGAATGTGCCGAGCAAATTGCCAGTCGGTTATATGCCAACTATCTGGCATCCAGCCTAATCGACAGCAGTCCGACGCCCGGTCGCCCGGAGTTCCGGAGGGTGATTGATGGTTGGGCCGTAAACCCACCCAAAAGCCCGCTCACGACCAACGCCGAACTGAAAGCCGTGACCCTCGAAAACAGTCCATGGCTGGCCGAAGCCAAATCGGAAACCGAGCGCACCGCCCGGTTGGGTCAATTGTTCGACAAGAACCGGCTGGCCAATGAGCAACGGGTGGCAGTGGATAAACTGCGTCAGTTGCAGAATGGTAATGGCGGTTTCAGTTGGTTTAGCGGCATGGAACCCAACCTCACCATGACCCTTCATATCCTGACCGTGATGGGCCGGATGCAACAGGTTGCCAGCGTGCCCGGCTCCGTTCAGCCCGCCGTTGACCTCAGCGATATTCGGACTAAAGCGGTTCAGTATGTCGATGCCGAAATGAAACGCTGGGTGGCCGAGCATCAGAAGACCAAAAATCCATACCCCTCGGCCTATCTGCCGATTCAGTACCTCTATGCCCGAACCCTCGGCACCACGCCCGCGCTCGACAAAGCAGTGGTGGCTTATCTGCAAAAGCTGATTGTAAAAGAATGGCTCACCGAGAATTTGCAGGGACAAGTCTTGGCCGTGATGGCCCTCACCCGAACAGGCGACCAAAAAACGGCGCGGGCAATTCTGGCTTCGTTGAAAGAGCGGGCCAAAACCTCCGACGAACTGGGCATGTACTGGCCTCAAAACCAGCCCGGCTATTACTGGTATCAGGCCCCGGTCGAAACACAAGCCTATTTAATCGAAGCCTTCGGGGTAATTGGGCAAGACGAGGTGGCGGTTCAGGACATGAAAAAGTGGTTGCTCCGGCAAAAGCAAACGCAGTCGTGGCCTTCCACAAAAGCCACTACCGAGGCCGTCAACGCCCTGCTACAGGGGCCAAACGGTAAAATCGGGCAAACGTTGTGGCTGGCAACGGGTATCAACACCGAGGTTTTGGTGGGTAGTCAATCGCTTACGGCCCGCATCGGGAAAGAGGCCACCACGCCCCTCGGCTATCAGAAAACGACCTACAACCCCGCCGAAATAAAGCCGGAACTGGGCAAGGTGCAGATCAGCAAAAAATCGGACACCGGCCCGGCATGGGGTGCGCTCTACTGGCAACGGTTTGAGCCATTAGACAAAATCAAAAGTGGCAGCACGAGCCTGTCGGTGGAAAAAACACTGTTTGTGCAGCGCGACACGCCCAACGGTCCCGTTATCGAACCGCTCACGGCCAAAACCATCCTGAAACCGGGAGCCTTGCTCAAGGTTCGGTTAGTGATCAAAAACGACCGGCAGATGGAATATGTACACCTGAAAGAGAGCCGGGCTTCTGGTTTCGAGCCGGTTGCGGTTTTGTCGGCCTATAAATACCGAAATGGTCTGGGTTATTACGAAGCACCCCGTGATGCCAGCACCGACTTTTTCATTGGCGCATTATCCATCGGTACGCACGTTTTTGAGTACGACCTGCGCGTGGTGCAGCCCGGCGATTTCTCAGCGGGTGTCGCCACGATCCAATGTTTCTACGCCCCCGAATTCTCCGCCCACTCAACAGGCATACGGGTTAAAGTGAAATAATGATGCAATCATTCACGGCTCTGCTCGAAAAATTCGGTTCAAAAGGCGAGAAAACTGGCTGGACTTATTTCACCGTCCCGCCCAACGTGACAGATGTGCTTTGCCCCGGCCAGAAGACTTCGTTCCGGGTGAAAGGCACGCTGGATAGTTTCCCCGTCAAAGCTGTTGCCTTGCTTCCTATGGGAGATGGCACGTTTATTTTCGTAGTGAATGCCGACATGCGCCGGGGAATCCGTAAGGAAGCAGGGGGCCGTGTGCAGGTGCAATTGGCCTTTGATGAGGATCCCCAGCTTGAATCCGCTGATTTTCTGGCCTGTTTAGAAGACGATTCTGTTGCCCTGGAGTTTTTCAGTACCCTCCCAAAAGGCCACCAAAACTACTTCTCGCGCTGGATCGAGTCGGCTAAAACCATTGAGACCAAAGCAAACCGCATCGCAAAAGCTGTGCGTGGGTTATCCATGCGGTTGGGGTATAGCGAGATGGTAAAGTATTATAAGAACAAGGAGTAGAACGCTACTTGAAAAACCCCTTCGGGTCTGGTTGTTTGGCCGAGAGGTCGCTGAGGAGCGAGAGGTCGATGGCTGAGAAATCTAATCGGCGGGCTTGATGAATGTGCTCCCATGCCCGGCCATAATCGGCTTTGGTATATTGAAGCAGGGCCATTTTCATATGCGCCGTCGCGTTGTCGGGCAAAATGGTGATGGCTTTGGTCAGGTGATTTTCGGCTTCGGTGAGGTGTTTCGGATCTTTTTTGACCTGAAACTGCATGAGTTCAACTGTGGCTAAATCGGTCATCAGCACCGCGTTGGTATCAGCGAGAACAAGACCTTTAGTCAACATTCGGATAGCCTGATCGAGTTTGCTTTGCTGGTAACAAACCACGCCCAACCCCCAATAAGCATCCACATTTTTGTCGTTGAGCAACCAGGCCAAATTGAAGCGATAGGCCGCCGTATCGAGTTGACTTTCACTGAGATAATCCCAGCCGCGGGCCGCAAAAAACTGGCTAGCTTCGGGGCGACTGCTGAAATTCTGGTCGCAATCGTTCAGGAAATCAATTTCAAACTCGATCTGCTCCCCCGATTTGGCTCGTTCGCCAAACAGCGGCATCGTTCGTAGTGTGCTGGTTGTTTCGGCCACACCGCCACCGGCATCGGCTGCCTGAGCGGCTTCCTCGCGGTTGGTTGCGCTCATGCTCTGCGAGCTCATGCTCCGGGCCGAACTGATAAATTGGCTGGATTGAGCCGCCACCCAAAAGGGGAGCAACACGAGCGTGAAGAGAAACGTATTATGGGAGATCCGAATGCTCATTGGTGTACTCGATGATGCACTTGCCCAAATAGAACGAAAAGGACGGGAAATATAGTGTTTTTCCAACCAACTATCTCCGTGCCCGTCCTTTATTCGATGTGGATTTTCCGGCTCCACCGGGTCGGCCCGTCCGCTTGGCTCCGCCCGTCCGCGAACCCGACGATTTGCTTTTAGGGATTCCAGAAACCCCACCAGCCGATTTTACGCCTAATTTGGCTGCTTTGGCCGTTAACGTATTTCGTTTAGCGGCCCGTGCCTTGGCTGTTCCCAACGATTTTTTCTCATGAAAAGCCCCCTGAAAAGTCGGATCTTCTTTTTTACGTTGCTCGTCAATTTCGCGTAACATCGCCTGATTTTCTTCGGCGGGTGTCTCTGCAATTTCTATCGTTGATGGCACGGCTTCGCGCGGAATCGTCATCCGAATGATCTTCTCGATCTTCTTGACATGGTATTCCTCCGGCGGGGTCATAAACGTGATAGCCTGACCC
>JAJAYX010000532.1 GCA_026785985.1 Rudanella sp.
ACCTTGATTTGGCGGTGCGCGAATGTGTGCTTGGTTCGCGCTCGTTCAACGGACAGCGGTGTACGGCCATCAAAATAATCTGGGTTCATAAGTCTGTTGCCGACGCGTTCCTCGAAAAATTCAGCGAGGCCGTTAACGAATTGAAGCCCGGTATGCCGTGGGAGAAATCGACCAGTATCACGCCCCTACCTGAACCGCAAAAGCCCGACTACCTGACTGAATGCCTCACCGATGCCAAAGCCAAAGGCGCACGGGTAGTGAACGAAAACGGTGGCATCGTGTTGGGCTCATTATTTTTCCCGGCGGTGGTCTATCCCGTGGCCGAGGGCATGAAACTCTATCGCGAAGAGCAATTTGGCCCGGTGGTGCCGGTGGTGCCATTCACCGATGTAGAACAACCCATCGAATACATTATTACCTCCGATCACGGCCAGCAAGTGAGTTTGTTTGGCACTGACCCCTACCAACTCGCTCACCTCATCGATCCACTCGTGAATCAGGTGAGTCGCGTGAATTTGAACGCCCAATGTCAGCGCGGCCCCGACACATTCCCCTTCACGGGCCGCAAAGATTCTGCCGAGGGCACCCTCTCCGTGCGTGCTGCACTCCGGTCGTTCTCCATCCGAACGGTGGTGGCCACCAAAGACACACCAGCCAACAAAGCTATTGTCAATCAGATTGTTGGCCAGCACGAGTCCGCGTTCTTATCCACGAATTTCATTTTTTAGCCAGTTGGCATCACCACGCCACCACAAAAAAGGCCGCCCCAATCACTTAGGGCGGCCTTTTTTGTGGTAAATAGATACGGACACTACTATGTGTAAACAGAAACCAGTTTTTTTGCTTTCCCGGCGATTACTTCCCGCAAACCAATGGGTTCAATCACCTCAACCGCTTCTCCTAACCTTAGAATTTCAGCCGTAAACTCGTAATTAGGGACAACCCGATAACGAAAAAGAGAGCCAGTAGGCTGCAACTCCACCAAGTTTTGTGATGCGTGAATAGGTCGTGTTTGCAGATAGGGAACAGTAGCCACACTGACCCGCAACAAAACGTCCTGCACAGGTACGCCATTGGGGCGGGTTACGCCCACAATGTCGTTGAAATAATCAGTTGGGTTAAACCGCCGATTCGGTTTGTAGCGGCTTTTAGACCCGTCGATACGGGTAATCCGGTCAAGAGCCAGATTGTAAATGGCATCGGTTTCAGCAACCAATCCGAAGATGTACCATCGTTCCCTGTATTGTTTCAGGTAGTAGGGGTGCATGGTAAACACCTCATCCGCAGGAGCCTGAAACGCCTTGTAGGTTATTCTAAGCACCTGCTCGTTGCGAATGGCCTGATAGAGTTGAGGCAAAAAATCATATCCCCGTGTCAGGGGGGCATTTTCAAACGAAATGATCGTTTCGTTGGGATCGTTGGTGAGCGTCTTGCCTTCGATTTTGGTCAGAATGGCTTCAATCTCTTCAAAATGGGGCAAACCCCGAAATTGCCTAAGCAACGAAACGGCTTCGGTCAGGCTTCGTACATCGTCGGTATTGAGCGATTTTTTGTCTATGCTGAACGTAGGATCGTCATAGAAATAGATACCCTCCCGGCAGACAATCGGCGCGTCGAAGCCTCTTGGTGGCAGACTCCGCATGATGTGAATATCCTCTTTGATCTGACGGTCACTAATGCCTTTATCAATGCCAAAATGTTCGGCTAACTGCTCTGATACGTGTTCAATCAGCGGCTCGATGGTCCATTTGCGGGAACCCTCGCGGAAGCAGTCGTTCAGAACCCGGTAGCGAAAACTGGCGTTTTTGTTGGTTGCCATTACGAATTTTTGAAATCTTTTGGCAAAATGCAGAATCCCTGCATTTTGGGCAACTACTTTTACGGAAGTTCTTTCACATCCTGAGCCGCCTGTTCCAACAGGTATTGATTGTTTGCACGTGCGTTTCGCCGTGTGGCCCGGCGCAAGCCTGGGCTGAAGGTAGTTTGGTAATTTCCGGGGTCGTGGTTAAAGGTTGTTAACTATTGGCCGGGCTTAATTACTTAATTATTATTAATTATTATTAATCATACACAAAGAATATCAGGGCATTAGCCCGGATTCAGGCGGTTCAGGAATTTTTCAATATGCCTTTAGACCAACAGCACATCGACACCATTCGTCAGCAATTTTTTGCCCTGCAAACCAAAGAAAGTTTGCTGGATTTGCTGAATTTGGCCAAGTCGATCCTGTTTGAAAAGGGACAGGAGATGCCCATCAAATTGAAAGCGTTGACATGGTATGGCAACACGGCCCTCCCAACGAAACGGTACAAATCGTTTAGCATTCCCAAAAAACGGGGAGGCAAACGCACGATTCACGCGCCAGTCGTGCCGCTCAAGGTTATTCAACAATGCCTGAATCTGATGTTGCAGTGCGTTTTTACGCCCCATCAGGCTGCCACCGGATTTGTGGTTGGCAAGAGCATTGCCGACAATGCCCGCCCGCACGTTGGCCGACCGTATGTATATAATCTCGACTTGACCGATTTTTTCCCCAGCGTGGATTTCCACCGGGTGAAAGCCTGTCTGAAACTACCCCCGTTCAACCTGACCGGCAACCGCGAGCCGCTGGCGTTTCTGATAGCCAACCTCTGTTGTGTGCAACACCCCAACGACCCCAAACGGGCATTCCTGCCCCAGGGTGCGCCTACCTCGCCGATATTCTCCAATGTGGTTTGCCAGCAACTCGACCGGCGACTGACGGGTTTAGCCAAACGCTTCGGCGCAACCTATACCCGCTACGCCGACGACCTGACGTTTTCGTCGTACACCAATGTCTATCAGCCCGGTAGCGAGTTTTGCCGCGAACTGGAG
>JAJAYX010000533.1 GCA_026785985.1 Rudanella sp.
GAGCTCTCAGGTGTTCGCGAATCCAGCGCAGGCAGGCATCGCGGGTTGAGTCGTTGTGGGTACGCAACCGAACGGCCCCGTAAAGCTGAGTAGTACCCGCGTTGGCCTTGGCATACACATCGCAGTTGAACACAAGCGGGCAGGATTCAATCACCTGCTGAATATGAGCAGGATACACGTTGACACCGGCAATCTGAACGGCATTGTCGAACCGCCCCAGGACTCGAATCTCCCGGGCCGATAGTTGTTCGAGCCGGTCGGGAACAGTGTATGTTTCATTAATGTCGATTCGGATAATCGACGAGGGGTCGCCGGGTAGCAGTACTACGTAAGAAAAGAGCATAAAAGGTACGTCGGGCTGATGGCGGTAAGCCATGCCACCGGTATCCGACGAGCCATATACCTCAGTTAATGACACGCCCGCTTCGGCAAGTTGCTTAAACAGCCCCGATGGCATAGGAGCCGTTGACGACACCCCCCGGCACCGTACTGGAGTGCCACTAAATAGCGATTGGTGCAGGAACTCCCAGGTAAAAGGCGTGCCAACAATCAGCGTATCGGCGGTAATATCGGCGGCAGATACGTCGGCCAGCAACAGCATTGGCCGTTTCCAGATCGATGGAAGCAGAATCGTATACAGAAATCCTAAATGTGGTTGGCTGGTACCGAACTGATTACCTGGCGCGGTTGGGTAAGCAGGCGAGCCAGAAATTGGCCCTCCGACAGCAACGATTCCATGGTGTGCGTGATGGGTTTGGCCCCACCGCTCGTACCCGACGTTCGAAACGTAAGCGACTCGTCGTTTTCAAACCGCGCCCGCAGAATGCAGTTCGTCCAGTGCTCCAGGGTGGTGTCGGCCAGAAGGTAATTGTGTGCTGAGGTCTGTAAAATACCAAAAAACTCGTTCAGGTGAGCTGCTAATTCCATGCGTTGCAGGGAATCAAGGCCGAGATCAAGGTACAGGTCAAGTTCCGTCGGTACCGTTGTTGGCAGCCCGGCATGGGGCTTTTGGAGAATCCGGCCCGCCATGTCGAGAACAATTCGCCTGACATTGTCGGTGGTCCAGATCATGAGCGTTGGCGTTGCATTGCCACGGACGAATGGAGAAACAAGGGCAGTAGCCTTTGTAGATATTGTTGGGGATTAGCGATCATTTGTCCACAAACTTACGGTTAACCAGAAAATACTGATACTGACTTTGTGGCGATTTGAGCAGCCGCAACCTGACCCTAATTGGATCACAAACATAAGTCAGGATATAATCAAGCTCTTCGTCGAGATCCGGCATGGCGTATTTGGCCGCCACCGTCATATTGTTGGCGCAGGGGGAAATCTGGGTAAAATAGTATTTGCCTATGGCATAGGCAGGCTCAATACCGGTAACGTGCGATTCCGATTTGCAATAAGCGACTACGATACCCTCGCGGTTCATGCGCACTACGCCAAAAGGGGCCTCTTCGAGTTGTTCGGAGGTTTGTGCTTCCAGCCAGTCGAGCAGGTTAGCGTCGGAGAAGGTAGGGGTCTGAGTCACGGGCGTTTATTTTGTTGAATTGTTTAGTTATGGGTCAGATAGTGGAAGGCATACGCTCGTCAACTGGCAGATAGATTGTAAACGTGGCCCCTTCCCCAGGTTGGCTGGTGGCCGTGAGAACTCCCCGGTGGTTTTCGATAACCTTTCGGCAAATGGCCAGCCCTACGCCCGTTCCAGGATATTTTGCCTTACCATGCAGCCGTTGGAAAACCTGGAAAATCCGGTCGAGATACTGCTCGTCAAAACCAATTCCATTGTCGGCTATAATGATTTCATGAAACAGCATATCGGTTCCGTCGTCCACTGTCCGGATAGTCAATGATTTTTCTACGAGCGACATCGGCATGTCGGCAACGCTTACCGTCCGCGACGAAATCTGAATTCGGGGCGATACGCCTTCCCTACGGAATTTAATCGCATTCGATAGCAGATTCTGAAACAGTTGCTGAAGTTGTCGTTTATCCCCGAATAATACGGGCAGTTCGTTCCATTCAACAGTGGTCTCCGACTCTTGCACAGATATATACAGATCGTTGAGGGTATCGGTAAGTATATCTGGGAGTAAAACTGGCTCGAAGGCAGTACGATCGGTGGTAATGCGGGAATAGTCGAGCAGGTCTTTGATAAGGCCCGACATCCGGACAGCAGATGCCTGCATCCGGGTAATCATGTCTTTGCTGGACTCGTCGAGCAAAGCCGCATTGCGCTCAGCGATTATATCGCCGAAAGACTGAATTTTTCGCAGCGGTTCCTGCAAATCGTGGCTGGCTATGTAGGCGAACTGCTGTAAGTTATCGTTACTATGCCGGAGTTCCATATTGGCTAACTCCAGCGCCTGTTGTTGCTGCTTCATTTCTGTCACATTCAGGAATGTAAACAGCAGCATGTCGTCATATCGAAGCAAGGAGGCCTGAAACCACCCTTGAATTCCGTCGCTGAAAAAAGGAAGCAACCATTCCTGAGGTTGCCCACTTTCTGCCACCTCCACCATTTTTTCGAAGAATTGCTGAGCATCGTTACTGGGAAACAGCGTCTTATACCGCTGCCCGATCAATTCATCGGTCGTTTTTCCCACAACCCGAAGGTCGGTTTCATTGACCATTTCATACTGAAAATCAACGATGCGTCCCGGTTGCCCATCGGCGGTCTGCTCCCGAATAGGGCGGTACAGCACCAGTCCAGCAGGCAGAACGTTAATTATGGTCTGAAACAAATCGGCCTGGGCTTTTTGTGCTAATTGTACCTTATGCTGTTCGGTTACGTCCATAAACGTCATCAGCACGCCATCGCCTTTCCGCACAAACCGGGCATCGAACCAGCCGTCGGGCCGTTCGGTGTAATACGTAAAAATCATTCGCTGGCTTCGGCCCATTTCGGTAACCTCACGCAGCGCCATTTCCAGTTCGGTGCCGCGAAAACGAGGAAATGTTTCCAGCAGGTTTTTGCCGACAAGATACTCTTCCGAATAGCCCGTTACGAACGTATTCATGAGATTGGTCATCTTATAACGAAAATCGATGACTGCGCGTTGGGGCGTATCATCCCGAACGGCTTCCCAGAGAACCAGCCCCGCTGGAGTTGTGTCGCGAATTTTCTGGAGAAGTTCTGCCTGGAAATGGTGTACCAGTTGCGCCACTTTGGTGGACGTAATGTCTGTTAGAGCCAGAATTATCTGTTCGCCTGTTGAGGCTATTGATACCCGATACCAGTGGGGCGAGCCGTTCACGGCATACGGCATATCATATTCCTGTGATTCGCCCAATTCAACACTAAGCATACAGCGACTGAGCAAACCCGACACGCTCGCCCGTTTGAAAACGGCAGTCAGCAACTGACCACCGGCATCGGGAGTATCTGGGCAAAAAACCGTTCGGAGTACCGTATTCATACAAATAATCCGAAAATCGACAACCTGATTTTCGGCACTATCCTGGTTTCGAACCGTCTTTAACACGGCAATGCCAACGGATACCCCTTCCAAAACACCCTGCAGCAATTGCGTTTGGTGCCTAACGGCTTCCTCCGATTTTTTGCGGTCTGTGATGTCGATATAGGTCAGCATGATACCTCCCTGTACGGGGACTATCGTTAGGTCGCGCCAGACATCATACTCCGGGTAATAGTGTTCGCCCGAAAAAGGTTGGCCCGTTTCGCAAACCTGCACATACTGATCAAAAAGACCATTGAGTTTTGTAGCCGGGTAAATTTGCCACACACTATGGCCAATGAGTTGCTCCCTGGTGTAGCCACTCATTTGTAAACCCGCCCTATTGATCATCACAAACCTAAAATCATCGATCTGCCCCTGCTCATTCCGAATAGCTTCGTATACGGTAATACCACTGACCGATGCATCGAAAGACCGTTCCAGCAGGTTGGCCCGCCTTGCGGCTTCAGAGTCGGCCTTGGCCTGGCTAATATCCGTGTACGATACAATAAGGGTGTCATCGACCCGTACCGCCGATACATCGAACCAAACGGGAGTTGGCTGGTCAGGTTCGGCATGTTGGCATTCGAAACGGGCTGGCTGCCCGGTCTCAGCCACTCGCCGGTACTGCTCCAGCAGGCTATTGTCGTTGGCCTGTGGAAAAAGCTGGCTAAACGGCTTGCCAATAGCCTCAGCAGCCGGGCGCTTTATATGCCGTTCGGCAATAGGGTTGAGCATCATCAGATGCAGATCGGTCAGCACTCCAACCGTGTCGCGCACAGGCTGATACACAATCAGGCCGTTATCCGATGCAGTCAGCACCGTTTTCAACAGGGCCGAAGCCGATGGCATATTAGCGTTCATAGTAGCTGGTGATTTGACTAAAAATTCCAAAAGCCCGGTTAGCCGCATCGACCACATCATCGGCGTAACTATCGGCTCGGTTAGTCAGGTATACTCCAAATGTTTTCTAGCATAAGGTACGTTTAATTAAGATATTTAATTTGTTAATTACATATTAATGTTGTTTAGTTGGGGTTTTATATTTTTTATAACTCTTTGATTATGAAATGGTTATAAAAATCAAGAAAGCCTGAGAAAGACATTACCTCGCTTAACTAAACGACATTGGATTACGTATCTTAAAAAGATATTGAGTATTAAAAACTAAGTATTTAGTGATACTTTTCTAAAGGTAACAAATATATCTTCTTCTGTTTAACTTTTTATCCACAAACTGATTTGGCGTTCAGGCAGAGGCAGTTGACCCTATCTATTGAGAATGGCCTGTGATAAAATGGCCGTAAGGCGCAGCACGGTTTAACTAGTCTTCCAGCAAATCGGGGCGCCTTGTTCTCGTGCGCTCCATGGCTTGTTCATGCCGCCAATCGTCTATTTTGGCCTCATGGCCGGAGAGTAGTGTATCGGGAACTTTCATGCCCTCCCACTCGGCCGGGCGCGTATATACGGGCGGAGCCAGGAGGTTATCCTGAAACGAATCGGTAAGGGCCGAGGTCTCGTCGTTGAGTACACCAGGAATGAGCCGGATAATGGCATCAGAAAGTACGGCAGCGGGCAACTCCCCCCCCGACAACACGAAGTCGCCGATGCTGATTTCGCGCGTAATGAACCGCTCCCGCACCCGCTCGTCGACGCCCTTGTAATGCCCGCACAAAATAATGAGGTTTTCTTTGAGCGACAGGGTGTTAACGGCCCGTTGGTTCAGGCGTTCACCATCGGGTGTCATGTAAATAACCTCGTCATAGGTTCGTTCGGCCTGCAACGAGCGGATACAGCGGGCAATTGGTTCGATCTGCATCACCATACCAGCCCCGCCCCCAAACATATAGTCGTCTACCCGCCGGTGCTTGTCGGCTGTATAGTCGCGGAGGTCGTGCACCACCACTTCGGCATGGCCCGCCTGTTGGGCACGTTGCAGAATGGAATGGGCAAAATAGCTGTCTAAGAGCCGGGGCAGGCAGGTGATAATGTCAATCCTCATCGGTATTTTCTGCTTCTGCTTCGTTGTCGACGTCGGGGTTTTCGTTGGCGGCATCGGTGGTATAGATTTCCAGCAGGCCATCGGGCAACACCACGTTGAGTTGCTTTTCGGCCCGGTTAATCGACGGTACAATGTCGCTGTTGATCGGAATCAACACCTCGTTCCCCTCATACTCCATCGCAATAAGATCCTGCGTTGCCATCGTATAAACAGCCTTCACAATGCCGAGTGGGCCTTTTTGGGCATCCACGACGCGGTAGCCAATAATCTCGTGAAAGTAGAAACGGGTTTCGTCGTCAATGGCTTCCAGATTGGCTAATGGCAACCAAAGCCCGCACCCGATGAACCGTTCGGCCTGCTCGATGGTGTCGACATCGTCAAATGCCACAATGGCCCGACTGCCTTTTACAATGGCAATGGATTCGATAAAATATGGGGTCAACTGCCCCTTTACCTCGACCAGAACAGAGTCGATGTCGGCGTATTCTTTAGCATCGTCAACATCTAAAAAAAAGACCACTTCGCCGTTTATTCCGTGCGTTTTGGTAACGTGGCCAACCTGGTAACAATCGTCTTTTGTCATTTTTTTGTAGTATGTATGGTGGACGGGGCCGCCCGCGTGGTTGCAATCCGCCATACAAGAAAAAAAGCCTGCTCAAAATGAACAGGCTCTGTGATCATTGAACCAGTCAGCAGGCTTATTCAGCCGCTTTAGTTTCTGTTGTCTCGGCTGCTGCCTCAGCAACCGGAGCGTCTTCGGCAACAGCAGGCGTTTCTTCGGCAACAGATGCCTCAGCAACCCGAGCTACTTCAGCAACCCGAGCATCTTCAACAA
>JAJAYX010000534.1 GCA_026785985.1 Rudanella sp.
ATGGCCATTGTGTCGGTGACGTAGTGACTCATTCTTTCGGGTATCGTTGCTCAAAATCTGCAAACTCATCTTCGAGGTGTTGCAACTCACGGGCATCCAACAAACTCAATTCCCGTCGGATGCTGTCTACATCGTAAGGTTGCTGCTCAACCGCCCGGCGACGGAGAAATAACACAAAATCGGCCACTTCGCTCAGACATTGTTGAGGCAGTCCTTTGATGCCCTCAACAATCAGTTGCTCAAAATTGGGTGCTGTGTTCATACCTCTGTTCGGTTAGCTGTCAGCAAGATAACGAAAAATTGAGGCTCTTTGTGCTGCACCGGCCAAACCCCCACCCTCAACACAATAAACACCCGGTCGTTTAGCCAATTTAAAACGGTTTCGCCTTTCACGTGGCAACGTGGTTTGGGGCAAGGATTGGGATCTGATTTTCCCCATTTCGCCACTGCATCAGGGATCTGTAGGGTTTGCGGTTTATTGAGACCAACCTTTTACTCATAATCACAGAATGGTAATTTTCAGCTTGGTATGATGCTGAATGAGTTGAAAATCTGAGCGGTTGAAGGTGTACAGTTCGTTGCAAAACTCCTCAGCAATGGCCGTGTGCAGACAGTCGCTGCTGTGGTGAAAACTGACTTGATAGGCAATTTGAGCCGCCCGCTGACTGTTGACCATTGTAATAGGCACCGGGTTTGTTAGATAAAATCCGTCGAGATGATGGCTAATTTCTTCACGCTTTATTTTCAACTTCGCCAAAGCAAACGACAGTTCGTTGAGCGACAAAGTAGAAATAAGAAACAGGTCATCGCTGATGGCCTGTTCGACAAGTTGAAAGGCTTGTTGATGTTTGGTAGCGTCCTGCTCAATGCAGTAGTTTACCAGCACGTCGGTGTCGAAATAGATCATTAGTGATTGCCCTCCCAGTACATTTCGTCAATCAGTTTATTAATGTCAATATCAGCCGAAATTTTGGTGGGTGGATATTTTTCGCGGGTTTCCCTCATACGCTGTAGTACTTCTTCAGGATTATACCGGGGCGGAGCATTCTGCTTAACCGTTACTGTAATGGGTTGACCATTATCGACAAAGAGGGCTTCTATTTTAGCCAGAAGTATCTCTGAAAATTCGTCGGGTTTTAGTACAAACGTTGCTTCCATATCTCTGTTCGGTTTGCTGTCAGCAAGATAACGAAAAGTTGAGGTTCTTTGTGCTTGGCTTTTTGTATGTTCGCTCAAGCGTAGCTTATATCATGGCAAAAAGACTATCGAACGATTCACTTATTGCCCTATTTAAAGACAAAACTGATTTTCTGATTGCTCGCGATCAGGGTTGGTATCGCATTCCGACGAGCTCGCGGATACCGTTGATAATGGAAGATGGGAGCATCCGATTCGGCGGTTTGCACTATGCTCAAGAAGACGTGTATCGGTATGTGTCGAAACAAGATGGGCAGTTGGGCTTATTTGATTGATTTTCAGACTTTAAAGGTGTGTTTTCGATGCCAGGCAAACCCTTCCAAAGACGGATGAAACCGTTCATTAGATGGCAAAGTAAGTTGTTGACCATTAATCTGTTGAAAGCTAAATGGGCTGGATTTATTCTCAGTAAAAGCCGACGAAAGCATGACCCGGTAATCGTCTCCGACGGTAATTAAGCCCCGATCAAACGCCCGGTGAAGGTTTGGGCAAAGGGCAATGCCATTGGTCAGGCTATTATCGAAGTTGGTAGCAAACGGCACAATATGACAGGCATCAACCATCGTGATCGTGAATATTGCCGATACGCGAAGGCCAGAAATACAGCACGTTTGGTCATAAATTTTGACCACCTCGCGCCTGAAAACCGTTCCCCGGTTATATACCTCCACCTGATAAGTCTCCGGATCGAGCCGGGTTTTCAGATCGAGAATTTTGGCCTTGTATTCAGCGGGGCTTTCTTCAACAATTTCATCCCGTAAACCCGACACATAGCCATCTTCCCGGTATTCGGGAAGATTTTTTGAGTTAGGAAAATAAGTTGTCAACAGCACTTCGCGTAAAAGCTGCCTCGTTTCTTTTTTGAGCAATAGACTTGTCAGGTTCAGGTCAAGTTCGGCGTGAGAGACGGCTGCAGTAAGATTGCCGAAACTCTTCATTGAGCCTTTGTTTTCTAACCAGATTTCACAGCCGGGGTTGGCAAGTAGCCGCCACCAATTGCCTTTTTCGTTACTCAAATGGTAGAACGGCAAGGCAAAGCCAATTGAATGATCAGTTTCAACTAAACTATTCCAATAAACAGAAAATGAATGAGTTAACTCTGGGGTTATATAAATTCGATTGGCCTCTATGCGGCCTATTTCGTATTCGTGTAGAAGACTTAATAGTAATATTGGTTTATGGGGCGCACCACCCTTTTTCATATCCCGATGCAGGTGAGAGAACGCGTAGATGAAATACTCAAGTGTTTTCTCACTCATGAACGGCGTCCCTTATACGTTGTTTGGCTATATACCGCTCTAAATGTCGCTCTAATTCATCTTTCAAACCCCGCTTACGCACCATTAGCGATTTGTTTCTTTGCAGAAGCAGACATTCCTGAATGAAATCGAAATCGTCGGGATGCTCTTTGCAAACTCCGCGTAAAAGCTGTTCTTCCCGCCTGAACTTTTCAGTGTACTTGTCCGAGATAACTATTTGTTGTTCATTGATCTGATTGTAAATGTCGGCAACCTTGAGGTTGAAAATGCCATCGCGATACCAGGTTAGCTGAATCGCTACTAATTCCTGGTGTGAAATTAGAAGCATATCTTCGCCCTGAGCCAACTGAATTTCCCGTTGCGCCCGGAGCAACATTGTCAGAAACTTAGCGCGGGCTTCGGGGGTATATGGCCCCCATGTTTTCTCGTCTTCTTCTTTGAATGGGCTGTCGGTGCGCCGGCGCATTTCACGGTAGTCCCGGTCGTTGCGGGTTCTAATCAATACATCGCGAAACTCCATCAGGGGTTCCATCCAGTCGTCGCCGTTCAGCACCAGTCCTTCCATTGATTTGTCGCGGCTGACAACGGTGCAAACCCAGCACCCAAACCGGCTTTGGCCGCAGGAAGGCGTTGTTTCGTCAATCACCAACGGGCAATCACCATCTGTATTGGCATTCCTATACAAAGTCTGTAACTCCTTGTGTTTGCCGCCCCCCGGCTGGACTGCCCACGGAGCGTCAACCTGCATCAGATATTGCCACACTTCGTTGGTTGTAATGTCCTGCAAGGGTGCATACACGAACGCATTAGGCAACACGTGTTTACGAAGTCGTTGGCCTTTCACCGCGTGGCGTTTCATAGACCGGGCGCGGGTTTGGCTCTCGTCGGAGCGGGTGCCAAGCAGGATTATAGCCTCGCCTTTTTCGCTGATTTTCTCCTGAATGAAGCGCGTTGTCGGGTTAATCTTGAGCCGTTCGGTACACCAGCGGAATGTGTTATTGGGTGCGGGATAACCCCGCCCAAGCAGGTTTACCCAAAATGTATCTTCGAGCCGGGGCGTGGTACGATGCACTGTAACAGGCATACCTTGCTCAGTAGCTGCTTTCTGCACTCGTTCAAGCGTCCGGTTGATGAAGCCTACTATTTTGGGATTTTCGACCAATGTATCATTGCAGACAACATAGATTGGGCGGTTACGAATTTCTGCTGGGATTTTCATCAAGGCCCGCCAAACCACTTGCAGAAGCATGGTAGAGTCCTTACCCCCGCTGAAACCGATAATCCACGGGCGCGGATTCTCGTCATAGAGGTACTGGTCAATGACTTCGTCTTCGATGAAGGGGAGTTTAAGCGACATAGTCGGTGGCTGTCTGTTGGCGAAAGTAATAGAAAAGCACGGAATGTGAACATTCGGTCCTCTTTCGATGAACAAAGATGCAAAAAAATGACGCGCAGGCCGATTACATCCCCATCAATCACCTCATAAAACCCCCGCCATTTCAACCTGGCCTTTCCCAACGGTCGCTGTTTTCAACACCCCGGCGGTAATCTCGAAGGAATGCAGGCGGGCGGAGTGATCGAAAATATGGGCGGTCGTCATGATCTCGTCGGGTTGGGTTTGGTCGATGAAATTGGTCAGGCCGCGCTTTACCGTTGCGGGGGAGCCGACAACGGAATAGCGCAGGGCCTGACTGACCCCCGATAATTCAACTAAATCGGTGGGTGTGTCTGGTTCAACGGGCACTGACCACGCCCGTCATGTTGTGGTGTTCGGCCAGCCAATAGCGGTTATACCCCCACGTTTCGGCGTGTTGGGCCAGATCGAGGGCGTTTTGCAAGGATTGATTAACGGTGCTGCCCGCTGCTACGGGTACTAAATCGAGTATGGAAAAAGGAATGTTGTTCATGGCGTTGTTACAGTCTGTTTTATTGGAAAACTCTACGGCATAACATAAATGGTAACTAAAAAATTACGGTTGGGATATCTGTTTCCCGACATTCCGTATCTTGCCCCTCCAAACACCTCAAATGCCCCCGACCAATGACTGAGGAAGAATTCAACGACAACATTCAGCGCGAACTGGCCCGCATCAAGGTCCAACTGCGCTTACACGAGGAGCGACTGGCCGAAAACGATGTACGCATGACCCGGCTCGAAAATCGGCTTTCCCGGCAGGAACAACAATTGGCTCTCATCGAAGCCCGACACGACCGGCTGGTGCATCAGCATGAACTGATTATGCGCTATGTAGGCCTTACTCCCGACGATATTCAGCAAATCCAGATCGGCAACCTCAACCCCCGATATTTGATGAATACGGTTGGCAGACGGATGAATTGATGCGCTAACTTTCGCAGGTTTTGCGTTAAATACAGTACAATGAAACAAGTCCTTGTCGTTTTTCTTGCCCTTATCGGCCTTAACATCCTGTCGGGGTTCCTGTTTTTTCGTGCCGATTTGACCGCCGAGAAACGCTATACCC
>JAJAYX010000535.1 GCA_026785985.1 Rudanella sp.
CCTAACTAATTGAAAATCAAATAGATTCAAGTCTAATAAACTAGAACAGTACTGAAATCAATGGGGTTTTCGAGTATTCGATGAATGGGGCATCGGTCGGCAATTTCGGGCAGGCGGGTGCGTTGACCAGCAGTAGGGTTGCCCGTCAGCACCAGGCGCAGTCGAAAATGGGTTCGTTTCGTTAACGAATCACCATCCATATCAACATGGGCCACTGCCGAAGTTATAGGCCATCCTTTGCGGTCGGTATACATCCTCAGCGTCATCACGGTGCAGGCTCCCAGCGAAGCCGCCAGCAAATCGCCAAGTCTCATACCCCGGTCTTCCCCACCCACATCAGCAGGCTCGTCGGCAACAATCACCTGATTGTCCCTCGAAATGTGGGTTTCATAAGGTGTTTGCCCGATACGAGCGGTTACGGTCATGAGCTCAGGTGGTGTGCAGCAAATTTATTTTCGGTAGGATCAGCTAAAGTTTTGACATGATTTTTCAAACATTCAAAAACTCATTCCGGTTAATTAGCGTATGCGCGTCTGATAGAATCAGAATCAGTAATTTGATTTCTCTCCGATTGGCAACATAGGGCGCCGTTTTCTGTGTCGAATATACATCTTCATCGACTTGCCCCCGTTATAACAGCGGGGGCTTTTTTTTACTTCACAACCGTTACCTCCTCCCTTACTGCATCCCATAAAGAATTACTATGTTTCACTACCTGTTTCTTTTTATGCTTATGACAGTACCCCAGCCACCCTCATTGAAACGGTGGCTGGCTGAAAACCAGTGGAAACACCGTATTATTCTGCTTTACGCCCCGTCAGCTTCGTCGCCCGAACTGACCAGTCAGCGAGACATTCTGGCTGCTGACCCGTCGGGCCTCACCGAGCGCGACCTGCTCGTGCGCGAAGTCACCGCCGATCAGTTGTCTGATGAAGACCGGGCGTTTTTGCAACAAAACTTGAACACAACAGGCAACACGTTCCGGGTGCTGTTGATAGGAAAAGACGGGGGCGTGAAGGTCCGAAAAACAAGCCCAATTGCCCTCAAACAGCTTTTCGGCACAATCGATGGGATGTATATGCGGCAACAGGAAATGAAAAATCGGGGCCGGTAGAAAGTAAGCCATAAGGAACCCCTATTTTTGTAGCTTCTTCTTTTCGCGCATTCATGCAGTACCTTTTCTATGTTCTTGCCCTATTAACGGGCGTTGCCATGAGTATTCAGTCGGGGGTTAACTCTGGCCTCCGGCAGGGCATTGGTAATCCCTTGCTGGCAGCGGTTATCTCGTTTGGCACGGGTTTCCTGGCGTTAGTGCTGGTTCAACTGTCGGTTGGCAACCCAACGCCCTCGCTCGAATCGGTGCGGCAGATTAGCTGGTGGAAATGGATGGGAGGGCTGATTGGAGCCTGCTACGTGACGACGGTAATTGTGACTATAACGAAAATTGGGCCCGGCAACCTGTTGAGCCTGAGTGTGGCCGGTCAGCTTATTGCCGCTATTGTTCTCGACCATTATGGCTTACTTGGGTTCACGCCCCACCCGGCCAATACCTGGCGATTACTGGGCGTTGCGCTCATTATTGGCGGGGTTATTTTGGTAGTAAAGAACTGATTTGTAACAAAAAAGCCCGGTTGCTGAAAAGCAACCGGGCTTTTTTACTAGTACTAACCAGTCTTACTTGTTTCTTGCCACGATATAGTCGGCCAGAATCCGACCTGTTTCCGTCAGATACAGATCTTTTGGCTTCTTCTTAGGCTTAGTTTTATCGGTCTGAGCCGTGGCTGGGGCGGGCGTTCCTGTTTCGTCGATGCCTTCGGGGTCTTCAGCCGATTCTTTTTTCAAAGCCGACCGCTTTTTCTCCGCTTCATCACGCTCTTTCCGACGCTTCGTTTCCTGCAACGACACCACCGTGTTTTCTTTGGCTTTCTTTAATTCGGCCAGTTCCTGCGACAGTTGTTTCAACTCCACATCCGACTTCAACCGGCTCTCGAACCGATCACGAAGCCGCGACAGCAGTTTGTCGTTTACAGTGGTGGACAGGTCAAACTGAGTAGCCGCAATCTGATCCCAGGGCAACGCGCTTGGTTGTGAACTTTCGCCGTATTCTTCCGCAGAGTAACCCGATGGCAATTCAATGTCGGGGGTTACGCCTTTATGCTGGGTGCTGCTTCCGTTGATCCGATAAAACTTCTGGATAGTCATTTTCACCTGACCAACCTTATCCTGCTCTTTTGGTAGCCATTGATTCAGGTCGACCAGCGTTTGCACAGTACCTTTCCCGAAGGTTTGACCACCCACAATAATACCCCGTTTGTAATCCTGAATGGCAGCCGCAAAAATCTCGGAAGCCGATGCACTAAACCGGTTCACCAACACGGCCATGGGACCGTCGTAGGTTACGCTTGGGTCGGGATCGCTGTAGACTTCGGTCTCGCCCGTTTGCTCACGCACCTGCACCACCGGTCCTTTCGGAATAAACAAACCCGTCAGATTGATGGCTTCGGTCAGCGAACCGCCACCGTTGTTGCGGAGGTCAATCACGATACCGTCTACTTTCTCGGCTTTCAGGTCTTCCACAAACTTCTTCACGTCGTTGGTGGTGCTGCTGAAATTCTCTTCGCGCTTGCGGGCACCTTCGAAATCGCGGTAGAACATCGGGATGTTGATCACGCCAATTTTGTAGGGCTTGCCATTATCCGTGATTTCGATCACCTCTTTCTTGGCTCGCTGCTCTTCCAGTTTAATCTTCTCGCGCACCATCCGAATCTCTTTCGGGGCTGCACTGGCCAACGCATCGGCCGACCGCACCTGCAAGCGGACAATGCTGGCTTTTGGGCCTTTAATAAGTTTCACGGCATCATCGACCCGGTAGCCAATAATACTGACCATCGGGCCATTATCGCCCTGAGCTACACCCACAATCTTGTCGTTGGCCGATAGCTGCTTGCTTTTGAAGGCTGGGCCACCGGGCAACACGCTCGTTATTTTGATATATTCTCCGTCTTCCTGCAACATGGCACCAATCCCTTCGAGCGACTGGCTCATTTCCTGGTTGAAACGGTCGGCGTTATTCGGATTGAAATAGTTGGTATGCGGGTCGAGCGTTTCGGCAAACGAGTTCATATACATCTGGAACACATCGTCGCTCCGAACGCGGCCAACGGCCTTGTCGAGGTTTTTGTAGCGTTGTGTCAGCGTGGCCGTAACGGCACTGTCTTTTTGATTCGCCAGTTTGAGTTCGAGGGCCTGGTTTTTGATCATCTTCCGCCAGATCTCGTTCAGTTCGGCCTCATCTTTCGCCCAGGGAGTTTTCTCGCGATTGGTATTCAGGGTTTCGTCTTCGGTGAAGGTAAACGGCTTTTTCAGCAACTCCTGCACATAAGCACTCCGCTCCCGATACCGCTTCCGAAATACATTATACAACTCATAACCAGCCGATAAATCGCCGTTCACCAGGGCATCATCAACC
>JAJAYX010000536.1 GCA_026785985.1 Rudanella sp.
ATATGCGGCAATAGTAGCAGCAACCAGATTTTGCTGAGGTTCACTATCAAGGTCTTTTTTCAGATCTTCCAGCACTTCCTTCGGCTGGTCTTCTTTGTCGTCTTTCAGAAACAGTGGTCGAATCCAGTTAACGGTTGCCGACGTAAAATCTTTGGTGAAGTCGGTAAAGGTTTTGTTCTCTTTCAGGGTCTTGGTCAAATAGCCAACAACAGCAGAGGTCAGGGTGATGAGTTCCATAATAGTCAAGGCAGGAAAAAGGATTGTGTGCGATTTTAGCACAAATTCAGCAATGCACCAAATAACACCAGAAATGGTAGCATAAGCTTCGTGATGCCCTCCGTTGTGGGTTGTGCTGCATCCGGCAGTGAGGTAAATAAGCTCCGAATAGACCCTTGGAATGGGTACCTCTAAAACGTTTCAAAAAAGATACGAAAAGAACGCGCTTGTTCGGGTAGCCGCTGTGCTTTTTCTTTGCGGCCTAACAACTGTACTTCATGACGTATAACCGGGTGTTAAAATGGAATTTGCCGGGGCTACTCCTGCTCACAATCACCATTTCGGCCTTCGGCTGGAACAAGCCAACGCACATGGCCATTGGTGCCATTGCCTACCGCGATCTGCAAACGAAATCGCCCCGGACTCTGGCAAAGGTGGTGGTTCTGTTGCGGCAACACCCCGATACTAAAACGCGCTGGGCAGCCATGCTCCGCGATTCGACGCTTTCCGAAGACGAGAAAAACAAGAATCTGTTTATGTTGGCAGCCCGCTGGCCCGACGATATTCGGGGCCAAAAGAACCCGAACGACCACGCCACCTGGCACTATATCAACTACGTCTATAACCCAACCCTCGGCATTGCCCGCACCGATTCGACGCTGGCCACGGGCGAAGACATTCTGCAAGCCTACGCCCTGAACCGGCAAATTCTGACAAGCGATGCCCCCGACAGCAGCAAAGCCATTGCGCTGTGCTGGCTGTTCCACCTGTCGGGCGACGTGCATATGCCCCTGCACACGGCAGCCCTTATCAGTCCGCAATTCCCCGAAGGCGACCGGGGCGGAAACCTGTTCAAAATCAAGGTGAGCATGAGCAATCCGACGCTAAACTTGCATTATTTCTGGGACGGAATGCTATTGAGCAAAGACGATTTCCGGGCCGCCGACCAACTCGCTGTCCAACTGATTCAGAGCCACCCAAACCGCCGACTCTTTCGTCGTCGGAAACCCGACATAAAAGAGTGGTCTACCGAGAGTTTCGGTATTGCCCGGTCGCTGGCTTATCAGGAAGGCAAACTTGTTTCCGGCACCGACACCGACGGGGCCGTTCTCCCCGCCGATTATGTGGCTACCGTGAAACCCATTGCCGAGCAACAGGTTGCGTGGTCGGGGCACCGGTTAGCCGGTGAACTGCGGACGGACTTGTGAGGTCGGATTTATTTCTCTCCCGGATGATACGTTTTCTCGACGTGTTTTTGGATGTCTTCGGGGTAGAACAAAACATCTTTGAATTTGCCTTCGCAATAGAGCGGGGCCTGATCGGTGAAGTGCGTGGTGCCGGGGCGGCTGCTTTGGCCACCCGTCACGACTGAGCGTGCTGTTACCCGTTTGCCAAACTCCACCACGGCCACAAAGCTGTTGCCCACGCTGCCGTAACGTTTTTTGGTGCCGGGATAGGTCCGGGCTGCAAAAGCCGCCAATGATCCCCAGGCCGAGGAGGTGAACCCAACCGGAATGCTCGGCTTCTGGTCGTCATAGATTTCCTGCGTTTTGCCGGTAAGCCGCTGGTAGCGGTTCATGTTGCCCCAGGGGGTTTTCCAGGTGCCAAAGTCGCGGCTCAGGTCGGTCAATACGTCGGCCAAAGCCGTTACTTTTTCCTGTGGGGTGGTATTTTTGATCGTGAATGCTGTCAGGCTCAGGTCGTCGAATCGCTCGCCAGCGGCCGCACGACTACGGGCCAACCGCTGTATTTTCTCGCCCCACAAAATGGCCAGGGTCTGCCCAACCGAGTTGATTCCGTATGATTTATCCCAGCTTGCCAACACCTGAACGGCTTCGGCCAGGTCTTTTGACTGGTTCACGGCCTCGCCCGAAACGCTTTGGCAGGCGGTCAGCAGGGGTGGTAAAAGATCATCGAAAGCACGCAAACGAGGGTCGTTGGCGGCCGCAATCAGCGTGTCGAGGGTATAAACGGATTTGCTGCTCAATACGCGCACGGCGTTGAGGCCCCGGTAATTTTCGGCATCGGGAGCCATATAGGCCGGATACTTGCTTCTGTCGGGGCTGCTACTGCCCGACACGGTGAACGGCGTGGCGTTGCAATTCTGAATCCAGCCAGTGGCTGGGTTGCGCACCTGCACAATTTCATCCACGGGGTGCAAGCCCTGCCAGTCGGTTTCGGGGTTGCTGCCATCCACGGGCTCTTCCCAATCGAATTTGGGGTTTCGGCGGGGCATAAAATTGCCGTGCCAGTAGGCAATGGTGCCGTTCCGATCCGCAAAAATCGTGTTGTTCGACGCATTGCCGTTCAATTTCATTACTTCTTTATAACGCTCATACCCACTTGCCTTCGTCCGCAAATACGACTGCGACAGGGCGTTCAGGGGCGTGTTCATCATGTCGATGGCAATCCATTTCCCGTCCTGCCCGCCCGCAATGGGGCCGTGCTGCGTGAAATACATCGTGAAGTCCTTATACTGAACACCAGTCCCCGATTTGTAGGGCAACCTTACTTTTTGCGTCCTGACCGGCTTGAGTGCGGTGCCATATTTGTAGAAAAGCGCGTTTCCTTTTTTCTCGATCGTTTCAAGGTATTCGTCCATCGAATCGGCATAGCTGGTGGTGTGCATCCAGCCACAATTTTCATTAAACCCTTGATAAACAAAGAACTGACCCCAGGTAACAGCACCGTAGGTATTCAACCCGGCCTCGCTGATCATGTGAACTTCGGAGCGGAAATAAAACGAGGTGTGCGGATTTATGAGCAAAAGCGCGTTTTTGGTCGCACTCTTCGCCGGGGCAATGGCAAACCCATTCGACCCCAAAGATTCGCGTTCATAGTGATCGACAGTATGAAGCGAGGACGTTGATTTGCGTTGCTCGTAAAACGCTTTCAGCCGCTCAATGGACACCACGCTGATGTTGCCGCCAATGCTGCCCTCGCTAAACATGAGTGGCATCCAGGGTTGAAAACGGGTCAGGAGTTTGGGTTTTACGTCGGGGTGGGTGTAGAGGTAATAATTAGCCCCATCGGCAAACGCATTCAGCAGTTGTTTCATCCAGAGCGGGCTTTTTTTGTAGATAGCCGCTGCCTGCGTCGTATCCATGAACAGCCGCGCCCGCAAATCGTGGTACAAAGCCGATTCGCCTTCGATTTCGGCCAGCCGCCCAACGGATGTAATGTAGTTTTCTTCAACCCGACCAAAGTCGTCTTCGCATTGGGCGAACAGAAGCCCGAACACGACATCGGCATCGGTTTTGCCATAAATGTGGGGCACGCCCCAGGTGTCGCGGGTGATGGTCACTTGTTTGGCCCGTTGCTGCCAGCGGGCAATTTCAGCCTTGTTGACAGATTGCCCGTTGGCACTGTTCGCGCTCAGGACGAGGAGCAGACTGAAAAGGAAGGTTGTTGTGGTTGGTATAAAGTGAGTCATTGAAACTGGTTTTTAAAAATGAGAGAGCCATTGGAATGCTGTCCACAAAGCTACCATCCTGATTCCGGGTTTTATTACCCACCTGTGTTGCCCGACAACTATCAGGGCAACATTGAAGAACAGGGCAAACTGGGCAAGCAGATTATTCCCGGCTTTTTTGCCTGAGCCTGGGCATTCAAACTTTCCCCGACGCTTTCCGGTTAACTCTTGCATGGAATCGAACGATAAATTAGACCGTATTGTGGAGGCTCGCATGAAGCTGAAACGACGGTTTGAAGATAAAATAGCGAATACACCATCCATGTCCGATCAGTTGGCCGGCCCCAACCGGGCGAGGGGAACTGGCCTGGCTAACCGGCATGGTATGCCACAGGTACCTGTTGGCCAGACTGTTACGGTAAAATGGCCAGTGCTTGATCTGGGCTATCAACCCAGCATTCCTTTGGACAAATGGCAACTGAACATCGACGGGGAGGTACACAACCCGGTTCGGTTGAAATGGGAAGATTTGATGGCCCTACCGCAAGTGGAAGACACCAGCGATTTTCACTGTGTCACGACCTGGTCGCGGCTGGATGTGCCGTGGGTGGGGGTGCGGTTCATGGATATTGCCGCCCTAGTTGACCCCAAAGGCTCGGCCACGCACATTATGTGTTATGGGTATGATGGCTATTCAACGAACGTCTCGCTCGAAGAAGCCCTGAAACCCGACGTTTTGTTGGTGCATACTGCCGATGGGCAACCCTTAACTAAAGAACATGGTGGCCCGTTGCGCATGATTACGCCCCAACTTTATGCCTGGAAAGGTTCAAAATGGATTAAGCGGATTGAGTTTCTGACCCAAAACCGGCTCGGTTTCTGGGAGGAACGAGGCTACTCGGATACGGCGTATCCGTGGCGCAATGATCGGTATTCCTGATTTGGAAATCAGCTTACCTGTTCCCCAGCAACCGATACACCGACTTCTCTGAGGCTGTTGGGCGTTTG
>JAJAYX010000537.1 GCA_026785985.1 Rudanella sp.
AATTATTCCTATTGTCAAGCCCAAAGTAGCAATAGCAATTCCGAAAATAAGTCCGATTGTAGTTGGATAAATTACATAAACGATTAGTCCTAGTATTACTCCAAAAAATAATGGTGAGGCTACAATTTGTAACCAAGCAAAGAAAGAAGTTATCCATTCAAATAGTTTAATCATTTTACCAATTAATCATTTTTATAAAATTGTCAAATTTCTCAATGCCTTTGTCTGCCGAATATTTCCGTACAAATTCTGGGTCTTGAAATGGATGAGCATAATATTCAAAATGCCAACTGTCACTTTGTATGTCAAATGTAATGTGAAGTGCTTCTACAAAAGTGTCAATTCGGTCGTAAATGCTTACAACAAGTTTGTCCATTGATGTATATGCAAAAAGTCTTTTTGATAAGTCTGTATTTTTTATATGTCTAACAAGTTCCAATAAACTTTTGTGTTGTCCGCCAAAGCAGTCTATATAATGTTGTTCAATGTCACTCCAAGATCTTGTCTTAGCTAAAAATGGTGGTTTGTATGGAATACCTTTTTGCATTGAGGGCTCTTTTTTAATAGCAGCCAACTACTGTATATACGAAAGTTTTGTAGTACTTTTTGTATTGTTTTGAACTTTAACAATACTTCATTGTACTTTTCTTGTCGTAGTTTTCGTATTGTCGGTGCCAGCACTTGAGTAGTCAAACATAATCAATTTACGACAATACGCAAAATTAGTTCGATTTTCAGATTCAGTTGGTCAAACAGACTGGTAATAGTGTGGGTTGTCGATGTGCGTGTATCGCAAGGTACCGTGGGGGCTGGAGACTCCGTTTCGGGTATGTCGGGGGCGGTTTGCCGTTGCCGGATGACAAAAGCGGCCCGCAAAACACCCTATCTTTGCCGCATGAAAAACAGTACGCTCTGGCTATCCCTGTTGCTTGGTTTGCCCTTACCGGGTCAGGCTCAATCTGATTCAACGTCTCAATCGTCAGCCCTCACCCGCGATACCATCCGGCTCAACGAGGTGGTGGTGCGGGCCTACGAAAGCAACCGCCCACTGTTGCAAACAGCCGCTTCGGTAGGTGTTCTCACGCAACGTGACCTCACCGACCGATTTGGCACACCCACGCTGGTGCCCGCGCTCAACACCATTCCCGGTGTTCGGGCCGATGAGCGGTCGCCGGGGAGTTACCGGCTGTCGATTCGGGGGAGCCTGATTCGGTCGCCGTTTGGGGTGCGCAATGTCAAGGTCTATTGGAACGATCTGCCTCTGACCGATGCGGGCGGCAACACACCCCTCAACGCGCTCGATGTGCGGGGTTTGGGCCGGGCCGAGGTCATAAAAGGGCCTGCCGGGAGTTTATACGGGGCCAATACGGGTGGAGTTATTCTGTTTTCGGGCCTGAGCGTTCCGGCGAGGCAATCGAACGTGGAACTGTCAGGCTTGGCGTGTTCATATGGCCTGGACGGAGTTGGACTAACCTTCCAGTCGGGGCAGGAAAACGGCTCATTGAGTGTGAGTTACCACGGTCTCGGTGCGGGTGGCTATCGCGATCATTCCCGGCTCCGGCGCGACAATGTGCAGCTTACGGGGCAGTTTAAGGTAAGCGAACGCCGGACCGTTTCGGTGCTGGGGCTATACTCCGATCTGGAATATCAAACGCCCGGCGGCCTGACCGAAGCCCAATACCGGGCCAATCCCCGGCAGTCGCGCCCTGCCACCCGCACCGTTCCCGGCAGTGCCGAGCAACAAGCCGCCATCTACCAGAAATTAGGGTATCTGGGCCTAAGCCACGCCTACCGTTTCAGCGAACGGGTGCAAAACACAACGGTTTTGTATGCTTCCGTAACAGACTTTCGTAACCCGTTCATTACCAACTACGGACGCCGGGCCGATCAGGGTTTGGGTGGCCGCACCGTGACCCGCTGGCAGGCTATCGCAACGGGCGTTCCCACGGTCATAACGATTGGGGGGGAGTTCCAAAACGCCTTCACCGTTGACCGTAACTACGGCAACCGCAAAGGCCAAATCGACACGCTCCAAACCGACGACGAGCTGAAATCACTGCAATGGGTGGGGTTTGCGCAACTGGAAAGCACGTTGCCAAACGGCTTTTTGCTCACGGCGGGACTGAGCCGGAATGAGGTTCGGTATGGGTTCACACGCTTTAACAAACGCCCCGTTAATGAGCAGGTTCGGCGGTTTGACCCCGTTTGGTTACCCCGCGTGGCTTTGCTCAAACAACTCACCAACGCGGTTTCCATATTTGGCAGCATCAGCACGGGCTACTCGGCTCCGACGCAACAGGAAATCCGGCCCTCGGATTTGGTTTTCAACCCCAACCTGAACCCCGAACGCGGCACAAGCTACGAACTCGGTTTGCGCGGCTCGGCCCTGAACGGTCGGCTTCAGTTCGATTTGGCGGGCTACCAGTTCGCGCTCCGGCAAACGATTGTCCGGCGCACCGCCGACAACGGTGCCGAGACCTTCGCCAACGCGGGCCGCACCGATCAGCGCGGCCTCGAAAGTATGCTGAGTTACCAGATTCTGAAGCCGGGAATTCGGTTCAACCCCGTCTCGTTGCGTGTCTGGAACGCCCTCACGCTGACCAACTACCACTACCGCGACTACCGGCAGGGCATCGTCGATGTGTCGGGCAACCGGGTTCCGGGCGTGGCTCCCGTCACCAACGTATCGGGCTTGGACATGAACACGCGGTTTGGGTTATACGTCTTCCTTACGTACCAGTTTTTGAACCCCTTCGCGCTCAATGATGCCAACACGTTTCGGGGTGATCCCACGCGCATTGCCACGGCCACCCTCGGCTTCCGGCGCACCTTCGGCCTGTTCTCCCTCGACCTCTACGCCACCGGCGACAACCTGCTCGATCAGCAGTATAGCCTTGGATATGACCTCAATGCGTTTGGAAACCGGTTTTACAATGCCTCAGCCCGGCGCAATTTTGTGGGCGGGTTCCGGTTGGGGGTCAAGTGGTAAGGCTATTCCCGGTCGAACCGTTCCAGCACTAGCGGGAAAATAATCAGTTCGCCATACATGGC
>JAJAYX010000538.1 GCA_026785985.1 Rudanella sp.
CATTTCTAAGTTCAGTGCTTCGTTTGAAGTGTTGAACCCTGGCCTGGTTATCTGTCACCTTGATGACACCCGCGAACTGGAGATGGAAATCTTCGTTGAAAAAGGGCGTGGTTACGTTCCTGCTGATGAGCCACGGGCTAACGAACTCCCGTTTGGTCACATTCCTATTGACGCGATTTTTACGCCGATCAAGAATGTGAAATACAGCGTTGAGAACGCACGGGTTGAGCAAAAGACCGACTTCGAGAAACTGATTCTCGATATCGAAACCGATGGCTCGATTCACCCGGAGGAGGCTCTGAAAGGAGCTGCCTACATTCTGATTCAGCACTTCATGCTGTTCTCGGATCAGAACATGACGTTCGAGACAACGAAACCAGAGGAAGAAAATGTGGTTGATGAGGAGATGCTGCACATGCGCAAACTGCTCAAAACGCCCCTTTCTGACCTGGACTTGTCAGTTCGTGCTTACAACTGTCTCAAATCAGCCGATGTTCGGACATTAGGCGAATTAGTTCGTCTGGAGATTTCCGACATGATGAAGTTCCGCAACTTCGGGAAGAAGTCGCTCACGGAATTAGAGCAGTTGGTAGTCGAAAAAGGACTGAATTTCGGCATGGATGTAGTGAAATACAGATTAGACGAAGACTAAAAAAACAAGGAGAAAGGAGGAGAGAGGCAGAAGAAAGGATCATAAACGACCTTTACTTCCTTCTCTCTCCTGCCACCTCCCTCTACCAAAATGAGACACGGTAAGAAAGATAATCACTTAAGCCGTACCCATTCGCATCGGGAAGCTATGCTCTCGAATATGGCCTCGTCGCTGATCCTCAAGAAGCGGATCGAAACGACACTGGCTAAAGCGAAAGAGTTACGGAAGTTTGTGGAGCCATTGCTGACAAAAGCGAAGGAAGACACCCACCAAAATCGCCGGATTGTTTTCCGAACGCTTACAAGCAAGGAAACTATCAAAGAATTGTTCGGGCCGGTAGCCGACAAAATTGCCACTCGTCCGGGCGGTTATACCCGTATCATCAAATTGGGCAACCGGGCTGGTGATAACGCAGAAACCTGCCTGATCGAACTGGTTGACTTCAACGAGACGTTGTTGGCAGCCGCTCAGGAGCAGGCAACTACTAAAACTCGCCGGAGCCGCCGGGGTAGTGGCACGGCCCGTCCGGCTGCTGACACAACGGCTACGGTGGCTAATGCTCCTTATGCTGAAGTGGTGACGGACGACGTTCCCGCTGCGGAGGTTGTAATAGAAGAGGCTCCAGTTGTAGAAGAAACGCCTGAAGCTGATGCGCCAACGGCTGACGATTCGACTGGTGAATCAAAGCAAGCTTAATGCACAGAATTAAACATAGTAAAAGAGGGTTAGCCGTATCGGGTTAACCCTTTTTTTTGGAGTATCGAACTGAAAATACGAACAAATAAGGTTAAACACAGACCATGAAACACACGCAACAGCCCGAAGCATTACTGGTTTTGCAGGATGGTTCCGTTTACAGAGGATTTGCGCTGGGTAAGCGAGGCACCGCCGGGGGCGAAATCTGCTTTAACACCGGTATGACTGGCTATCAGGAAATTTATACTGACCCTTCCTATTTCGGTCAGGTGGTTATCAACACCACCTCGCACATTGGGAATTATGGGGTGCAACGCAATGCCGAGGAGGAGTCGAGTGGAGTAAAAATTCGGGGAATGGTGTGTAACGTCTTCTCTCAAATTCACTCCCGCTACACGGCTGATGGCTCGTTGCAGGATTATTTTGAGCGGGCAAACATTGTGGGTATTCACGGGATCGACACGCGGCAATTGGTGCGCTATATTCGTGATAAGGGTGTGATGAACTGCATTATTTCGTCGGAAATTCTGGATCCAGCTCAATTACTGGCCGAACTTCATCAGGTGCCGGATATGGCCGGGCTGGAACTGTCGTCGGAAGTTTGCACCCAACAGACCTATGAATTAGGCGATGAGTCGTCCCTGACGAAAGTAGCCGTTCTGGACCTGGGCGTGAAGACAAGTATTCTGTCGAACCTGATTGGCCGGGGGGCTTATTGCAAGGTGTTTCCGGCCAGAACGCCCTTTGCCGACATAGCCGCCTGGAACCCTGATGGCTATTTCATCTCGAACGGCCCCGGCGATCCGAGTGCCATGCCCTATGCTGTTGAAACCGTAAAGCAGGCTTTAGATACAGACAAACCACTTTTCGGAATTTGTCTGGGCCACCAGATTCTGTCGCGGGCCAGCGGGATTGAAACCTACAAAATGCATAACGGCCATCGGGGCTTGAACCATCCGGTGAAAAACCTGATCACGGGTCTCTGCGAAGTGACTTCACAAAATCATGGGTTTGCGGTGAAGGCCGACGAGGTTCGCGATCACGACAATGTGGAAGTAACGCACCTGAACCTGAACGATAAAACGATTGAGGGCATCCGCCGGAAAGACAAACCGGCTTTTTCGGTGCAATATCACCCCGAAGCATCGCCCGGCCCGCACGATTCGCGGTATCTGTTCGATGAGTTCGTTCAGTTGATGAAATAAACAGAAAAAACTCCACTACGTAATCAGTGGAGTTTTTTCGTTATAACTTTATCCGCCAATGTTGTGCCATCAGCCTATGTTCCGTTTCCTGCCTCTACTCCTGTTTCCCTTTGTTTCTCAGGCTCAAACGCCAAATCGTTTCGCGCTGGATTCGTTAGCCAGTAAAGCCCGGTTTTATCTGAATGCCCGGCAACCCGATTCGCTCTATGCAATGATGGGCGATGCC
>JAJAYX010000539.1 GCA_026785985.1 Rudanella sp.
ATTCACCATAGTAGCGAATGGAGGGTAAATTAGAAACGATTACACAACACCACGTCTGAAACAATAGGGTACACCGCCGTAGGCACGGAACTGATGATACACTCCGCCCAAATCCACCTCGACATACTCCCATTTACCAGCGGGCAGGTGCATATTGATGTAAAACAGCACGCGTCGATTCTCCTGAACAAACCGCATAGCAATACCCGGACTAATCAGTGAGGGGTTGGTAACAGCCTCATAGCGATCAATCAGATAATCAGGTTTGAATTGGGTAAAAGCTCCGAATGTGCCGTCGCTTTCGTTTCTTACCCGGTGTCGCGTCCATTCACCTTCGAAACCAGCATATTGATTAATGAATGTGTACATATCAGCCGCTACCAATGGTAAGTCCATACATCCCTGAGGGTTTGCTGGATACATCACATTTCTATCAGGGGCATATTCCCCTGCAACAATTGACTGAGCGTGCGTTGTAGGAGACCCATTATACGTTACGCCCTCATAGGCGTTCTGCCCCTCTGTGATAGGCACAACGGTCTCATTACGGCCAAACCGCTCGGCTGCCTCCCACGAATAGAAATCAAAGTCCATTAGAGTTTATTCAGAATTTGTGGGTGCATACGCCTGCAAGCGCGAGGAGGTCTGATACAGGCGAGTTGCATCAACCCCCTCTACCCGCAAATTGTGTAAGCCACAGGCAACTACTCGAATCCGGTCACGAACTTGTTCGTGGTGAAGCCGACACACATCCTGTAACATCCGTAACCGTTTTAAACCGCTATTGCTGTGTTCAACGACCACCCGTGTCGAATTGAAAAGTTGATTATATATCTTCTGGCTAAAACTCAATTCTTTGTTCCAGGGCTTTTTGAAGGGCATCTCCACGATCACTCCTTCCGGATGATGACCCACAAAACCCAAGTCTTGCTTGAGCACACAACCAGTAGGTAAACTGAGCCGATACCAGTCTGTTAGCGTCTTGTCATGAACACTTCCTGATTCGGTGGGCGACAGAAAGTGAATCCGTTGAGAGGCACTGCAAATGGTTAGGTTTTTGAGCCGGTGGCCATGCTGTTTACCGCTAAAGTCCTCTTTTTGAACGTCTTTGTCCGTATTTCGAGGGATGATTGTCTGCGTACCGTCCAGCCAAAAGACGTTGTCAGACAGTTTGGAGAGACCCTGTTTTAAGGCCGTTGAATCCCGACAGGGAGCTAACTTAAGTCGGGCCAACGTGGTATCTAAAACGGCTAAAAGGATTCGATATATTTTGGAAACTTTGGCTTGAGATACCCCAAAGCTACCAGCCTGAAAGGACTGGAGAGGGTTGTTTTTGATGGAGACCAACAGGAAGAAGAGCTTCTGGTCTGTTCCCTTGAGGAGGGCATTTCCATGCTCTCGAAAGGCGGGCAGAATACGTTTTTTGCCTTCCAAGGTATTGTGCTTGTAATAGGCTTCCCACAAGGGGACGAAGTGTTCTGAGAGGTACTCAAACTCAACGAGGGTCAAACTGGTTAAGGCCAGGAATGCAGTTGGGTTTTGTTTTAGGTCTTGATAGTTCATGAGGGCAAAAGTCGCGCTCGCGCACGAAATGATAACGAATTATTCTGAATAAACTCTAATCAATCGGGCAGAATCCAGGCCGTAGGGTAGCATTTTTGCCCGTAGCATATTGATAGAATCCGGCGACAATGGTTCGCCCACCATTGTTAACTCCAGCACGGGCGTTTGACGGTTGTACTGAGCCACGTAATTTAGTACCTGCCGGTACTGGAAATTACATTCGTTGGTAACGAATCGTTTCGCGGTCTGTTCAAAAATTGTTTTGCGGACGATCTGGTAAGCAAGATATGTGCTGGGCAACAGCACGACTAGCACAGCCGCCCAGATGGTCGTGCGCACCCGCCGTTCCACCTCCCGCGTCGGGTATGTTTTCTGATGATAGCCCAGAAAACGCACGATCAGAAACGTAGCCAGACTAATACAGATACTGTTGATGAGAAACAGGTAGAAAGCCCCGGCAAAGTAATACAGATTGCCCGTAGCCAGTCCGTAGCCGGCCGTGCAGAGGGGCGGCATCAGGGCGGTGGCAATGGCCACCCCCGGCACTACATTTGTGATCTTACCCCGCCTTGAACTGGCCACAATGCCCGCCAGTCCACCAAAAAAGGCAATGAAGGCATCCCAGACCGAAGGCGAGGTGCGGGCCAATAACTCCGACTGAGCGATGTGCAGTGGGCTGATGAAAAAATAAACAGTGGAGGTCAGCAGGCTGATGGAAACGGCGATGCTCAGATTTTTCAGCGACCGCCCGATCATGTCCAGGTCGTTGATGCCGATGCCCAGCCCGATCCCCATGATCGGCCCCATCAGGGGCGAGATGAGCATGGCCCCGATAATGACTGCCGTTGAGTTGACATTCAATCCAATGGACGCAATGAAGATGGCAAAAATGAGCGTCCAGAGGTTGATGCCCCGAAACTCGATGCCCCGGTTGATGGAGTCAATCACGCCTGCTTCGTCTTCCTTATCTTCTTCCAGACTGAATTGGTCGTGCAGAAACCGGCCAAATTGGGTCAGCGTAGTGGATTGCCGGTTGCGCGGGGATGGTGGATTGTCAACAAGCATACGAGTTGGTTCATTAGTTTACCAATAATATAAGCCCTTCTTCAACGAAAAACTAACCAATTTTGTACTACACATTTTTCTAACGATGGATCTATTTACCCTGATTACCTTGCTGATTGTGGTGGCTGCTGGGTTTGCTTACCTCAATACCCGCTTTCTGAAACTGCCCGATGCCATCGGTGTGATGGTGCTGTCCCTGCTGTTTTCGCTGCTGCTTATTGGCCTGAATGCCCTCATGCCCTCTCCCTTTACGCTGGTTCGGGAAACGGTGGGGCAGATTGATTTTGGCCAGGTGCTGTTCGATGTCATGCTCAGTTTTCTGCTGTTTGCCGGGGCGTTTCATACCGACGCATCCCAACTGAGGGTCGAGCGCAGGTCAGTGATGCTGTTTGCGTTTGTGGGGGTGCTGCTCAGTACGTTCTTAGTTGGCACGGACTGTATTACCTGACCGGCTGGATGGGCCTGGGGTTGTCGTATACACTTTGTCTGTTGTTTGGTGCGCTCATTTCGCCCACCGACCCCATTGCCGTGCTGGGTATCCTGGCCAAGTTCAAACTGCCCGAAAACGTGAAGCTCAACATCGTGGGCGAGTCGCTGTTCAACGATGGAGTGGGTGTGGTGATTTTTGCCACCATCTACCGGATCGTTGAGAACGGCAGCGACAGCATCAGTGCTGGCGAAATTGGTCTGACATTTCTGGAAGAGGCCGGGGGCGGGGTGCTGTTCGGGCTGGCCCTTGGGTACGTTCTGTATCGGCTACTGCGGTCCATCAATCACTACCAGACTGAAGTTATTGTTACAGTAGCCGGGGTCATGGGTGGCTACCTGCTGGCCCAGAAATTGCATATATCCGGGCCGCTGGCCATGGTGGTGGCGGGGCTTTTTGTGGGCGACCATGCCCGCTAACACGCCATGAGCCGCCAGACGGAAGACTACATCGACAAGTTCTGGGAACTCATCGACAGCATTCTGAACGCTGTGCTCTTCGTACTGATCGGGCTGGAGTTGCTCACCATTGATTTTCAGGTAACGCAGTGGAGCATCTACCTGCTGGTGATTGGGCTGGTACTGCTGTCGCGGTATCTGGCCATTCTGATACCGTTTACGCTGGCCCGTCGCTGGCTCGACCTCGACAGCAAAGCCCCTCTCATGCTGACCTGGGGCGGGCTGCGGGGTGGCATTTCCATTGCCATGGCCCTCTCCATCAGCAACGATGTCGCCTACAAAGACCTGATCGTCACGCTCACCTACGCGGTCGTGCTATTTTCGGTTATCGGGCAGGGCCTGACCCTGGAACGACTCATCCGGCGACTGTACCCGACGGAGTAATACAACCCGTCTGTTTAAAGCTTCACTAAAAAAACCCGGAACTTTGCATAAAAAACCACTATAGGGTGGTTTTTTATGTTTATAGACTAAATAGTTTAAACTCAACTGGTATGAATCGCTTGCAGGCAAAGAGAGTCGTGATTACGGGCGGCTCAGGAGGTATTGGTTCGGCGGCAGCCCAAACATTTTTGAACGAGGGTGCCAGCGTATTGCTGGTTGATCTGGATGAAACGACGCTTAAAGAGACCGCTGAGCGGCTGGGTAACCACGTATTCTACTGCCGGGCCGACGTGTCGAAGGCCGATGACGTGCAGCGGTATGTTGATGTAGCTAAAAAGAAGCTGGGTGGTATCGACGTGTTTTTCAACAATGCGGGTATTGAAGGACAGGTAATTCCCCTGACCGAATACCCCGAAGACCTGTTCCGTAAAGTGCTGGACGTGAACGTACTGGGCGTGTGGCTGGGCCTGAAATACGTGATGCCGGTGATGCAGGAACAGGGCGGAGGCAGCATCGTCATCAC
>JAJAYX010000540.1 GCA_026785985.1 Rudanella sp.
GCGCTATCCATACCGCTGGCATAGAAATCGCCCATCATCTGATACAATCGGCCTTTGTTAGTGGTTTTGGTAGCATCCTCAAGCAGCGATTTCATAGCATCAAGGCTTTTCTCGCGCAACAGGTTGAAACTGCCCCAACTGGTTTTGGAGGCCGGAATGGGGTTTTTCTTCAACCATTCACCATTGGCATATTGGTAGAAATCGTCGCCGGGTTTCACCGACAGGTTCATGTTTTGTCGGTCGATGAAGGGCGTTTTGGGTAGTGCCACCAAGGTGGGCCGCTTCACGGGCTTTTTGGTTGGGGGCGTTGCCGCCATGAGTCCGGCAGTCAGCAGCACCGCCGAAAGCAGAGCAATTAGTTTGTTCATGAGATGATTGGAAAATGGGGTAATTAGCCTACAAATTTAACGAATTACGCTTTCAGTTCCAGCGTTTCCGAAGGCCAATATACCCCCCCGCTGAGCGCGGCAATAGTCCCCCCTGATCGAGAGCCAGGCCCGCTGTTACCCCCAGATTATTCCAGCGTGGCAACGTAGTTTGGGCCATTAACAGGGCCGAAAACTGGTTCACCGCTTTGTCAAACGGTTGGAAAAACGTGCCATAATACCGCCCAAACGAAACCCGCGTTGTTAGTGTCAGCCGGTCGCGCCATTGCCCTTCGGCTCCAACGTAGGCATTCTGCACCCGGTTCGACGGAAAATAAAATGGTGACTGTTGTTGTAGAGCGGGTTGAACTTCGTTTCGGGTCGGAATAAGCGGGGTGCCAACGGCATTGCCCCGATATGACCAACCCTGGAGATACTGGCCGTGGTTAAAATAATTGTCGGCTCCCTGGTAGCGCGAACTGGTGATATAGAAGGTAGGCCCGCTTTGGTTGGTTGTGCTCAGAACTTCCATTGTCAGCCGGTTCAATCGGAAACCAGTTAGGTCGCTTTGGGTTGCACGCACCCAGCGCAGGCCCCAAAGTCCATCGGGGGCATTCAGGAATAACAATCCCGACACATCTTCAAACGGGTGCTGGTGATAGAAAAGTAAATTACCTCCTTTTCCCGACCAACTAAATCCAAAATCAATGGAGCCGAGGTGGTTGCCAATGCGGTAACTATCGAAAGCGGTGTAGCCCTGTTGAACCCAATTACCGGGAGCCGTTGCCGAAAAGACATACGGAAAATCGCGCAATGACGAGGGTAGTTTACCACTGGGTGCGCTGGTTGGCGGCTCACGCAGATAATCGGCTCGACCACCCCACAGAGCCTGATGATTCACGCCCGCGTAGGCATGAACCCGGCCTAATGGTTTGCCAAAGCGGAGGTACAAGTGTTTCTGATGCAGAAAAACACCCTTGATATAATCGGCCTGATACCAACCATGTGCCATACCCGCGTTGAACGATATGAAACGACTCAGAAACGGTACGGGCTGATAACTAGCGGTTTGCAATAGAACTTTCGGAATAGGCAGCGCATTTCCCGACCCGGAGTAGAAACCTGACGACAATACCGAATCGCCCAGGCCCGTTATGTCTCGCCGACAACCGGCCATCAGTTCGACACCGCGCCATTTTACCTTAGCATAGGCTTCAACCAGCAAAAATTGATTGATTGCACCAATGTTGGCAACCGGATTTACCCCAAAACCATAGTCCAGCCTGCGTTTTCGGGCAGTGTCAGCCGGGGCGTAGTCTTTCCACAAACGAAGCCGGAGGGTGCCTGTAGGTGCAGAATTCGGTACAGACCCAAACTGATCAGCCCTCAACCATATGGGAATAACGTTCTCCGAAGCCACAAATCCACCCACCTCAGCCTCGGTTTGAAACAGGCGGTTCTGGGCTGCACAAGTGGTGGGCCAGTTTCCATAAAAAAACGGATAACACAACCGGGGGCGGGGGGGTAGGGTAGGGCTTTGGATAAAAGGTGGTAAACGATACCCGGGGTGGGGGGGGAATTGGTTAGCCGGATTATCGACTGACAATGTTACAACTTTTTATCGAAATGCCTCTTTCAGGCGAGTGGCTGCCAGATTTTGGGCCTGTTCCGCTTCCGGGACAATAGCGTTGGTGCCAAAAAACTAGTGGGTTACACCGGTATATAACTGGTAACGAACCGGCACACCTGCCAACTGGAATTTATCGGCCAATTGCTTGCCCTCAGTTTGCAATGGGTCAATCTCGGCACCGATGATGGTGGCTGGTGGCAAACCACTCAGATTAGCCACATCGGTCAATGAAATCAGGCGGTCATCGCCGTCGGCAAGTGTGCGGAAATATTTATCAACGAACCAGATAATTAAGGGTTTGCTGAGTGGTTTGGCATTCTGATAGCGAATGTACGATTCAGTGTTAAGATCATTGTTGGCCACCGGATACACCAGCAACTGGTGAATGGGCAACGGTTGGCCGCGCTCTTTGGCCAGCAACGAAACACCAACGGACAGGTTACCGCCCGCGCTTTCGCCCCCAACGGCAATTTTGGCCGGATTACCACCTAAACTGGCCGCATTAGCCCGCACCCATAAATAAGCCGCGTAGGCATCTTCGTGAGCGATTGGAAATTTGTTCTCGGGAGCCAGCCGATAGTCAACCGACACCACAATGGTACCTGTTTTCAGGGCCAGCCCCACCGCCGACGACTCATACACGTCGGCATTGGCAATTACCCAGCCGCCACCGTGGAAATACACCAGGACAGGTAACGGACCCGTCAGGCCACGGGGCTTAACCACCAAAGCCCGCAAACTCGCGCCATTGGCTCCGCCAACGGTTTGGTTAGTGATGTCAACGGCGGGCGCGGGAACAGCGATTCCGTTGCGGCTCAGGAGCGCGTTCACGGCATCTTTAATCGACGGTTTCATCCGGGCCTCCTGAGCGGTCAGTTGGGTAAGTGGAATGGGGTTCTGCCGGCCGGCTTCCTCAATAATGGCCAGCATCTGGGGCGTAATGGTCGGCCCCCAATCGGGTTTGGGACTGCCTGACTGAATAGACCGGCCCGGAACTGCCGCCGGGTCGGAGAGGGCGTGATCCTGGCAGGATACTGCCGAAACCAGCGTCAGGCAAACAAACCCAAACAGCGCGTGTTTGTGAAATAGAGCTATTCTGCTTTGAATGTTGCGACTAAGCGCGTGGATGTTTTTCATACGACATTGAGTGTTTATTTTTTTGTTAACACTACAATGCCTATATGGTTATGAAATTTTGACAAATCGACCTAATCCGAAGACTAATCGAGTCTGTGGCTCTGAAAAGTTATTCGATTACTGAAATAAGTAGATTTACACTATAGGATTACATTATTAATGCAATATAGAAATGACTTTGTACAATTATATTACTTGTCTGATAATTTTATTTAAAGTTTATATTGCTAATATGCCAAAATAAAGCAACGTATTGTATATCAGTGGATAAAAAAAGGCCCGTGCCAGCACGGGCCTTTTTTGTTGATAGCTGTAAACGTTAATGCTTCACGGCTGCCGGCTGTTGCTCGGCGGTTGGGTTTGGCAGTTTGGCTTGGTAGTCTTTCACGTATGTACCGGCCTTAAACTTCTCAAAGTCTTCTTTTGTATTATGGTTACCGGCAAAATATGTCGTGATCTGGTGAAAAGAACGAGGTTCCTGATAGCCTGGCACGGGCTGAATCAGCTCGAGTTTTTCGTTTAGGAAAACAACGGTAGGATAGCTCATCTGCCCTTTCAGCAAGGTTGCCGCCAATTCGTGAACGTTGCCTATCGTTTTGTAGGTGCGCGCACCAAGCGTGATGTCCTCTTTGCCTTCGGCGTTCAGTTTGACCGAGTAATAGTTCTCGTTCATATAGTCAGCAATAACGGGGTTCGTGAACGTGTTGCGGTCCATAACCTTGCACCAGCCGCACCAGTCCGTATATACGTCGATGAAAATTTTCTTGGGTTTCTTTTGCGAGGCCGCGAAAGCCTCCTCAATCGTCATCCATTTGATTTTTTTGTCCGCCGGTTTAGGGTCGTCCAACCGGGTAGTGAAGCCGAAACCGGCAAGGCCGACGCAAACGGTCAGCAGGAGGATGGAAAATGCTTTCATGCTTTTGGTATCTTTGGCAGTTGGACTTATACAACAAATATAACAGACAAAATTCGGCAAAACGTATGCCAATCCCCTTCTTTTCTCCCCGCGACTTGTCGTTTCACCTGTACGAAGTGCTTCAGGTTGACCAATTAACCCGATTTACTCATTTTCAGGATCATGATCGCTCCTCGTTTGATATGGTGCTGGGTGCAGCCACTCAAATCAGCGAGAACCTGCTGCGACCCCTGCTGACGGTGATGGATCGCGACGAACCCCAGCTTGTGGATGGTAAAATCCGGGTTCATCCCGACATGCGGGCCATTATTCGGCGGTTTGGCGACGATGGTTGGATCAACGCGCCCTTTACCTACGAGGAAGGTGGGCAACAACTCCCGGCTACGGTGATGACCGCGGCCACCTTTATTTTCGGAGCCGCCAATTATTCATCGAGCGTATTTCCGTTTCTGACAACGGGCGCGGCCAACCTGATCCGCAGTTTCGGAAGCCCCGAACTGATCGACCGGTTCACACCGAACATGTACGCCGGTCGCTGGCAGGGAACAATGGCCCTCACCGAACCCGATGCCGGTTCGTCGCTATCCGATATTACCACTTCGGCAGAACTCGTTGACAATGAGAGTGGCACATACCGGATTCGGGGGCAGAAAATCTATATCTCGGCGGGCGACCATGATGCCTGCGACAACGTGATTCACCTAATGTTAGCCAAAATAAAGGGCGGTCCGGGCATCGCTACGCCAGCCGGAGCCAAAGGTATTTCGCTGTTTGTGGTGCCGCAAAAACGCCCCACCGAAACGGGCGGGTTAGTTGACAATGACGTGCTTACGGCGGGTGTTTATCATAAAATGGGCTATAAAGGCGCGCCCATTGCCCACCTGATGGTTGGCTCAAACGAGGGCGCCGTTGGCTATTTGCTGGGCGAGCCGCACCAGGGTTTGCGCTATATGTTTCAGATGATGAACGAGGCCCGCATCGGGGTGGGGATGAACGCCGTTTCCATTGGCACAGCCGCGTATTATGCGTCGTTGGCCTACGCCCGCGAACGCCCGCAGGGGCGGCTTATTTCCGAAAAGGATCCTGGTAAACCTCAAACACCCATTATTCGTCATGCCGATGTGAAACGGATGCTGCTGTTTCAGAAGGCCGTGCTGGAAGGGTCGCTGGGTTTGCTCCTCCAATGCAGCCAATACGCCGATGTGGTTCATGCCGCCGAAGGTGACGAACGCGACCGGGCGGTTTTGTTGCTCGACCTGCTCACGCCCGTGGCCAAATCGTACCCCTCAGAAATTGGTTGCCTGACCACAAGTGCGGCTGTTCAGATTCTGGGTGGTGCGGGCTACACGACCGATTTTCCGGTGGAACAGTTCTACCGCGAAGCCCGGATTCACCCGATTCACGAAGGCACTACTGGCATTCACGGGCTTGATTTGCTGGGCCGCAAAGTAACCCTACAAGGCGGGCGGGCCGTGCAATACTGGGCTGAGGAGGTGCAGAAAACGATGGCTGAAGCGAGTCAACACAACGAGCTGCAACCAATGGTCGATGAACTGGGTAAGGCACTCGGTCTGTTAGACACGGTAACACGGCATCTGCTTGGCCTGATGCCCACTAACACCGAAGCAGCGCTGTCCGACGCGACTCTGTATCTGGAGATGTTCGGGATCATAAACATAGGGTGGCAGTGGCTCCGGCAGGCAACAGTAGCTACCCAAAAGCTGCCTGGTGCGTTGTCGGAGGCCGACCGGAACTTTTACAACGGCAAACTGATGACAGCCCGGTATTTTATGGAATATGAATTGATAAAAATCTGTAGTTTAGCCAAACGGCTCCAATCACCTGATCGAGTGACGGTTGCCATGCAGTCGGAGTGGTTCTAACCTGAAAATCGTACATCTATGCGCTTAATCCTGATTCACGGCTACGTTGAAGCCCCCGGCATTTTCGACAATCTGGCTCCTTTGTTGCTGCCGGCAACGCTGCTCTCCATTGACCTCAAGGACGAGTTTGCCCGCTGGCAACCCCAGGGCCGAACTGATGCCCGACAATTGGCCCGGTATCTGACCGATTATTATGAAATTACGGCTGAGGACGTGCTGATTGGTCACTCGATGGGTGGTTGGGTCGCCATTAACATTAAGGAACTAACGGGAGCCATAACCATTCAATTAGCCTCGTTCACGGATCAGAAAAAGATCAACTTCCCGGTTCGCAACCTGAGAGTACTGCGATGGATGCTCTCCAGCGGCCTGACACAAAGCACATGGCTCCGCAACTACTTTAAGAAACTGTATCCCTTCCCCGAATCCAAAGAGTTGTATTGCCAGTTGGTTGACAACGGCCGGCACATGAGCCGACTGTATATTTACCAACAGCAAATGACGCTCTTCGCGCCGGTGCCACCCCTGACGGTTCAGCCCGACCTCCGCATTCACGCCCGGCGGGACAATGTAGTGCATTACCCCGGCGGGGAGTGTGTGGAAGTCCCCGGCGACCATTTCAGTTTACACTATCACCCGGAGCTGGTTGCCGCGTCGATTCGGGGAGTGCTGGAAGGTGTTAGAGCATAAAAAAGAAGCCTCATTTTGGTGAGGCTTCTTTTTTGCATTCGATGACCTACTAAATTACTTCTTAGTGGTGTCAGTAGCCATCGTGGCGGCTGAATCCGTGGCCATCGTAGCGGCAGAATCCATTGACATGGCAGCCGAATCAACGGACATGGTTGCTGTAGAATCAACAGCAGCTTCTTCAGTTTTTGGCTTGCTCTGGCAGGCGGTAAACGTAATCATTGTTCCAACGAACAGTAAAGCGAATACTTTTTTCATTGTCTTGATAGGTGATTTTTTAGGTTTCCGGTGCGAAGTTAAGATTAACCTGAAAAATACAAGAAAGACCCCCAATTATTTTCAACCGGGAGCATTTGTATTGGGAAAATCCTGTTTCTTTATAGATGTAGTCGGAAACTATATTCACACGGTAATTTCATCAACGACCCCGTAGCCGGTCATACATACCCGTGTTTCGAAAAGTGAGGAGTTTATGACCAAAATAATTAGCCAGGAAGCTAAATCCCATTCCAACTACATGGGAGGTTTTCTCGCGCCAGAACTCCTCAAAATCGGGAAAGAGTGGATTGGCAATCCAGCGAAGCGTACCAACGGAAACGAAGTACTGAACGGGCCAGGCAATCAATGCGATAGCAATAAACTTGACGGCTTCGCGGCTGGTGTTACCCGTTTTTTTTGCCGAGAATGCAAAGATTTTTGTTGGAACAAAACAAACCACAGTAGCTGTCAGATACCCTAGTAGTACACTGGTAGAAAAACTATAATACTCCCGATAGACTATTTGGCTGAAAAAATTGACTGAAGCCCCAAAAACAGCTGTTAGGAAGAACGTGAAGAAGTCCCTGTATTGACCTATTTTGTCTTTTTGTAGTATCCCCACGTTCACTGTTTCAGGCCAATTAGTGATTAACTATGTTTGATTAACTGTAAAAGTAAGAATAAGTTAATAGGGTCAACTTAACTAAACCAGCCCTTGAACCAACCCGGGCATTATACCCAGCACAATAGTCAGAATAGTGGCAGCAATCAGCATGTACTTGTAAAATGGCGCGACTTGAATGGCCGAGGTCTGCCCATCGCGCAGGTACATGGCAATAATGACCCGAAAGTAATAATAAATTCCGACTGCCGACATGAGCACGGCCACAACCAGCAACCAGATAATACCCTTGTCGGCGGCTGTGGTGAAGACCATAAACTTACCCCAGAAGCCAGCCGTAAGTGGAATACCCGCCAGCGACAGCATCGACACCGCCATGGTGAAGCCCAGCACCGGGTTTTGCCGTGCCAGACCATTAAAGGCATCGTAGGTTTCGTCGGTGGCCCGGCCCTCGCCCGTTTGGTGACGGTTCACGAGCAACAAAACTCCGAAGGCGGCAATGGTGGCTACTGAATAGGCCAGTGAATAGAACACCAGTGCCTGTTTGCTTTGTTGCCCAATGGCCGTGAGGGCGATGAGCAAATAACCTGCGTGCGAAATACTCGAATAGGCCATCATTCGTTTGAAGCTGTTCTGGTAAACGGCAGTGAGGTTGCTTACCACCAGCGTTATCACCGTAATACCCATCAGAATAACACCCCAGAATGCGTATATCCCGCCAAACGATACGGACAATAACCGATACAGGGCCGCAAAACCAGCGGTTTTTACTACGGTTGACATGAAGGCCGTGAATAGGGTAGGGGCCCCTTCGTACACATCGGGGGTCCAGAAATGGAATGGTGCCGCCGATACTTTGAAAAGCATCCCAATCAGCACCATCAACATACCCGTAAACAGCAGCAGGGGCGAAGTCAGGGTGGCTGCGTTAGTGGCATACGCCCGAATATCGGAGATAACGAACGAACCTGCGGCACCATACAATAAAGCTATTCCGAAGAGCATGATGCCCGTGGCAAAGGCCCCCATCAGGAAATATTTTAGGGCGGCTTCGTTGGAACGGAGGTTGCGTTTGTCGCTGCCTGTCAGCACATACATGGACACCGAAAGGATTTCCAGCCCCACGAAGAGCATAATCAGGTTCTCGAAGCTGATCATCATGATGGCTCCCACGAGCGAAAACAGCATGATGCCGTAATACTCTGCCGGTTGCGCCGACTCGTCTTCGATGAAGCTGCCCGACAGCGAAACGACCATAAACGCCGATACCAGCACAATGGCCGTGAAGGCTATCGAGAGGTTGTTCGACAGGAGCATTTCACTGAAATACAAATAGGTTTTGCCCCAGTCCATAAACGCTGAACCAAGTGCCAGGGCGATGAACAGTAATGTGGTGGGGAGCAAAATGGCCTTCGATTTAGCAAATCCCAGGAATAACAGGGCAATTCCGAAAACCGAGAGTAAAATGATTGGTAGCATGTTGTCTATTTAATATACTGCAACAGGTTCGTAACGGCAGGTTCGGTGAGTTTCAGGAACGAAGCCGGATAGAGGCCCATCCAGAACACAAAAAATACTAAAGGAATCAATACCCAGGCTTCGGAGCC
>JAJAYX010000541.1 GCA_026785985.1 Rudanella sp.
AGAGATCACCGTCACGATGGCTCAGTTGGGTAACCCATCGCAGATTCAGCGGATCAACATTCAGGAGGGAGCAGGGAGCAGCCCGACGATTTTCCTGGATTATGTGCGGTTTGAGAGCACCACCCTACCCGTCAGCGATACCGTGGCGCCCTCCGTTCCGGCAACGCTGGCAGCTTCGGGCCTGACTACGAGCGGTCTGACGCTCTCGTGGGCGGCCGCTACCGACAATGTGGGCGTGACTGGCTATCAGGTGTATCAGAATGGAACCCTGCTCGATGGGAATGTTACGGGGGCATCGCTGGTAATCAGCGGGCTGAGTTGCAAAACGGCTTACTCCTTCACCGTGAAGGCATTCGATGCTGCGGGGAACGTGTCGGGCCTGAGTGCCGCCCGGAGTGTGACCACCTCGGCCTGCTCCAATCTGGTGATTTACGACGAAACCCTGGCCACCGATTGGCAGGACTGGTCGTGGTCTACAACGAATAATCTGGCCAATACCAGCCCCGTGAAAGTGGGGACTAAATCGGCCAAAGTGACCTACTCCGCCTGGAGTGGGTTCTCGCTAAGAAAAAGTACATCCCTGAACACCATCAGCGGTACGGTGTTGAAGTTCTGGATTCAGGCAGCGGGCAGCAACAGCATCAAGGTCTTTACGAACAACGCCGACAGCGGAGGCGAAAGCGCGGGCTATGTGTTCAACACCACCAACAATCAGTGGGTGGAGGTGAGCGTAACGATGGCACAATTGGGGAATCCGGGCCAGATCAAACGGATCAATATCCAGAACAACTCGGCCAACAGCCCAATCATTTACCTCGATAACATTCGCCTGATCTCGGTCAGCAGTGCGCGCGTGGCTACCGAATCGATGGCCGAAATGTCCGGCAATCTAGTTCTATACCCCAATCCGTCGGATGGGCGGTTGAGTGTGGACTACACCTCGCCCCGAACCCAAGCGGTGCAACTCCGGGTGCTGAACGCCAGCGGGTCGGAATTACACCGGCAAACAGAGCAGGCCGCCGAAGGGTTCAATACGTTCCGGGTTGACATGCCGAATCGGGCCGACGGGCTGTATTGGCTCCAACTGATTCCAGCCGAAGGGAGTCCGCGTGTGGGCAAATGGATGATTCTGCGGTAAAGAACCGGCGCAATGCCCCGGCAATGAGTAGCTGATACCGAAACCGCTACTTTACAAAGGGACAACACGAATGGCCTCGGCATGAATGTCGGGGCCATTTTTTATTGGGTTAACTTTTTAGGACTTTCGCTTTTGTAGCAAACGAATGCTAAATTGATAAAATGATTGCCAAACATGAGTACATCGAGTACCTGTTGAGTACGCCTTTCAACTATACCTGTACGAACATGGCCGATCACAAACCGAACCTGAGCCACGATGTCGTCAGCGACTTTCTGCGTCAGGAACGGTTTAAACCCGCTGATCTGTGGGCTATTGTGAAAGATCAGATCGGCGACTCAAATACAGCCAGTATCATCGTTGATGACAGCGTTCAAGACAAACGCTATTCGCGTTTTATTGACTTGGTTAAAAAGCAATACTCTGCGGGGCCGCCCGTGCGGTAATGAGCATGCGGGGCCGCCCGTGCGGTAATGAGCATGCGGGGCCGCCCGTGCGGTACTGTCAAAGGAATCGGCCTGGTCAACTTCATTCACTCGGCTGGAAATGATGGTAATTTCTGGCCTATCGATTACCGGATATTTCATCCTGACACTGATGGGAAAACCAAAAATGACCATTTTCAGGAGCTGTTTATGCGGCTCGTTACCCATAAACAGCTCAAAGCCAGGCGTATTCTGTTTGATAGCTGGTATGCTTCGGTTGATAATCTCAAACCGATTCATCGGCAGGGTTGGACTTTCTTCACCACACTGAAGAGCAATCGACTGGTGAGTTTGCATCGAGACACGGGCTATCAACATTTAGACACCCTCCTTTTTGATGAAAAGACAATCGTTACTGGCCTGTCTGTCAAGTTAAAAGAGGTTCCATTTTTGGTAAAGTTGTTCAAGATAGTTGCCCAAAACGGCGACATTGACTGGGTCATTACCGCACGGGCGGCCCCGTAATGACTTAGACGTTTCTGTAAATCTGTTTGTGGCTGAAAAAGCGAATGACAACAGATGGCAGATCGAAGACTTCCATCGGGGCTTCAAACAACTGACGGGTTCGGAGAAATGTCAGTGTCGCCAAGCCCGCTCTCAACGCAATCACTTGGCTTGTTGCTATCAGGCTTGGGTTGCTTTACAAGTGAAAGCAAAACAAGCTTGTCAAACTATTTATAGCCTACGAACCAGTTTGTTCGCTGACTATTTGATCAATGAATTGGCCAATCCAAGAATCCAAGCAATTCGGCTCTAAGCGAAAGTCCTAAAAGGTTTAGTCTTGATAAAATCCACACAAGAAAAACGGTTACCAAAATGACCGAAATCCAACAAGTAGTATACCTAACCCATTCCATATTGTTTTGATATGCATAATGGTTATATAAAGGACCCGTAAGCGTAAATAAAGAAGCACTTTTCTGTTGTGATTTTGGGAGTATAGGCTTTAATTGTGGGGTTTGATCAACGACGTGAATAGCCAGTTGACACACTTTATTAGGAAATAATTGAAGGGGAATAGGAATACTATAAAAGGGGGAATGTTCCCGGTAATCATCGACTTTTGAACCCGTTTTACCAAAGGAGGCTATCAATGAACCGTCCAGATAAACATCGGCAGCTGTCCAGGTAGTATTTATTGCACCTAATGGAACATTAGTCAATGAAGAATCTAATTTTAACTTTATACAAAACCAACCCTCAGTACGACCTTTACTATCGGCCTGTAGGGACGATAATAGATCTGGGGAAAAGGATTGCCAATCGGTCGTATTGAGGCTCTGTTTTGCCCAGGCGGGATTGTGGCCCTGTTTGAAAAGCCAACCTTTCATAGCCGAAAGTGAAAGGGCCTGATTAGGGCCGAAATCCTTGTTGGATAAAAGTAGGGGAGTGTTTTGGGCTAAACTTGAAATTGCTGAAAAGGCCAGGAAGAGGACTGATAAAATGAGTCGCATGAATATGAAAAGTTTGAAACTATAAAAATGGTTCTATTGGCAATTTGACCAAAAACGTCGTCCCTTCCCCCTCCTTCGTTTGCACTTCCAGCGTTCCGCCATGCCCTTTAGTCACAATATCATAGCTCAAACTCAGACCCAGCCCCGTACCCTCGCCGGTGGGTTTGGTGGTAAAGAAGGGTTGGAAGATTTTGGCTTTCACGCTTTCGGGAATGCCCGTGCCGTTGTCCCGCACCCGAATCTGAATCTGCTCTTCTGCCTGACAAGTACTCACCCAAACGGTAGGCTCATAGTCTGCTTCGGCCAGCCGTTGCCGCTGCTGCACAGCGTAAAAAGCGTTGTTATAGAGGTTCAGCAACACCCGACCCATGTCCTGAGCCACGATATTGACCTCGCTCAGGTTGGTGTCAAAATCGGTGATGAGCTGGCAGTTGATGTCTTTGTGCTTGGCTTTCATGCCATGGTAGGCCAGCCGCAGGTATTCGTTGGTCAAGACGTTAATATTCGTAAGTTCTCGCTCGCCCGTGGTAGTGCGGGAGTGTTCGAGCATTCCTTTGACAATGCTTGAAGCCCGCCCACCGTGGTGATGAATCTTTTGCAGGTTCTGCTTCAAATCGCCCAGAATCTCGGCTTCCAGCCCCGTATCGCGGTCGGGCTTTTTCTGTTCGTCTTCTAAC
>JAJAYX010000542.1 GCA_026785985.1 Rudanella sp.
ACCCCGCTTCGGAGTTAGTCGAACCAAGTCTGACCACCGTAGCCCAGCCTATGAGCGAGATTGGTCGAGAGTCGGCCCGGCTATTACTGAATGCCATGCGAAGCCCCATCACCGACCTGCCTGAACGGGTCGTACTGCCCACGGAGTTGATTGTGCGAGGGTCAAGTTAGATAAATTAAGGCTCATACCTTATATCGGACTGACGATTAAACATTTATCATGAAATTCTTCTGGTTAGTATAAATTAAGATTAAACAAAGAAACACTACCTGAATTATTTTAGTAGTAATATCATTATGAACAAAAGTTGTTGAGAAACAACCCTGCCCCAATACGGACTAAACAATTCAGTTTCTGAATTATCGCCCGACAAATTTAGCCCCGCTTTCTGCCTCCTGAACCGGCCGACCCGTTATGGTTTTGTGATGATTGGCAAACGGATTATAGTGATTATTTTTTGTAGTTTACTGATGTATTTTTAACGTAAAAAGCTAACAAACAGTACTATGAGTTTTTTGTTAGCGTCTCGTTAGCATCACTAGCTTATTGGCCAATGTTGCGTTGATAGCAATCAACAGCTAACATAATCTGGATTTAGGACGACCGGCAGAAAACACAATTTGGTAACAGTAAACCGGGCTCATTCTGAGTATTTTTGCAGGATACTATTCGGGCTTTTCCATGCGATTATTTTCTCCCCTAAGCTGCCTGTTACTATCGGTATTGTATTTTACCCGAATTGGGCTGTCTTTGGCTCAAACCAGTGCGCTGGCCGGGCAGGTGCGCGACCGGCAAACCGATCAGCCCGTTGAGTACGCTACTGTATCGGTCTGGAGCCGCGATTCGGTTCTGCTCACCGGTACGGTGACCGATGCCAAAGGCGACTATACACTGCCCGCCTTAGCTTCTGATGCCGCCGTGCTGAACGTGCAGTTTATGGGCTACAAAACCGCCACTATTCGCTTAGAAGGGAACACCGGAACGCCTGCCGGTCGGCTGCCGGTTACGTACCTGTCGTTACTGGAACGGGGCCTGAAAGAAGTGACGGTAAAAGGCGAACGAGGCACGAGCACCCTCCGCTTAGATAGGCAGGTGCTGGCGGCAAAAGCGTTTCAGAATGCCGCCAACGGCACGGGGTTGGATCTGCTCCGGCGGATGCCCAACGTAACCGTGACCAACGAAGGGGTTATCGCTCTGCGCGGCAATACGGGCTTTCTGGTTCTGATTAACGGCAAACCGTCCACCCGCGCCCCCGCCGACGTGCTGGCGCAACTGCCCGCCAACTTGATCGAAAGCGTTGAAATAATTACGTCGCCGTCAGCGCAGTACGATGCCGAAGGGCGGGCGGGTATCATCAACATTGTCACGAAAACGACCGTCGGGCAGGGCTGGAGTGTTGTGGGCAACACCCTTTTTGCCGGGGCCGACCCGCTACGCTACGGAGCCGACCTCACCCTGACATACTCCGCCAAACGCTGGAACGTGTATGCCGGGGGCGACTACCGGCGCTACGACATCGACGGATTTCGGACGGGCGAAGTACGAACGCTCGTTGGCGACACCCTCACTTACCTTCCCTCTGAAGGCGTTCGGAATTATAAGGATTATCAGTACGCCGGGCGCGTGGGCGGTAGCTTTTCGCCGAATCAACGCACGGTAATCACAGCCGGTGTCTATGCGGGTTACAAGCAAACCGATCGCACGGCCAACCTCCACTACGATGAGTTTGTGCAGACCGGCCCGTCGCTTAACCTGTTCGACAACGCCGGGAGAACACCACGCCGGGAGTTTTTCAATCAGAATCTGTTCGTACGCAGCGGTTCGTTCCAAGCCTACAACCTCGATTTGACCCAGACCTTCGCCAACAAAAGCAAGCTGACCGTGCTGGGCTTGTATGAATATTCGGTGCTGGGCGGGCCGCTCACCAACCGCGATACCCGCGAGGGCAGCACCGATCTATCTCTCTCCGAACGCTCCGACGAGCGCAGCCCCCTGACCGGCTGGCGGCTCCAAACCGACTACTCATTGCCGCTGCCCAACAAACGAAGACTCGATGCGGGGCTGCAATACCGCTCCCTCCACCACGCGGGCGACTTTACGTTCGAGCGGCTCAACCTGACTACGAATCAGTTTGAAACCGATCCGGCCTTCGCCGACCGGATGGACCTGACGCAGCGCGTGGGGGCGGGATACGTGCAACTGGCGGGCGATACCAAACGGCTTGCCTACAACGCCGGTCTCCGCGCCGAATTCACCGACCGAGAGTTAACACACCGTCTTGGCCGTCAACCATTTACGTATACAAAACTGTCGCTTTTTCCATCGGCTCAGGTACTTTGGACTGTATCAGATGCTCACAAGTTCCGGCTGGCTTTCTCCCGGCGCATCGATCGCCCGACTAGCAAACTGATGGCCCCGTTTCAGAATCACCGCCACGCCGAAACCATCGAAACGGGAGACCCCAACCTGCGCCCCGAACTCGCCAACGTGGTCGAACTGTCGTTTAGCCGAACGGCCAGCAAGGCCACGCTGACCCTGACGGGCTATTATAATCACGTGACGGACAAGATTTTCCGGGTCAATACCATCTACAACCGCACTATTCTGGGCCGCACGTACACCAACGCGGGGCAGGCCACCTCGGTCGGGACCGAGGGTATTGCCGAGGTCAGACTGCTGCCGGGCTGGAAGGCGTATCTGTCGGGCAACATCTACCAGTTTCGTATTCGGGGCGTGGCCGATGGGGTTAATCTGAACACCAACAGCCTGAACTACAACCTGACGGGTAACACCTCGCTCGATTTCACAAAGTACCTGCGGTTTCAGTGGGACTTAACGTATGTTTCGCGCACGGTCACGGTGCAGGGTGTCGATTCGAACCTGCTGCTGTCAAACATGGGGTTGAAATACAATTTCCCCAACGGACGCGGGGCGCTCAACCTCCAGTTAATCAACGTGTTCAACTCAAACATTCAGACGATTGGTACGCAGGCTCCGCTTTTTTTCAGTAGTACCGACTACCGTAAATACGACCGGGTGTTACAAGTGGGACTGAGTTTTTCGCTGAATGATTCGGGCAAAAAAGCCAAAGCCGTGAAGACCGAGTACGGCGAAAAAGATTTTTAATGATGGCCCACCCGTTTAGTCTTCTAACGATCAATACCTGGAAATGTGATGGCCAGTACCGGCAACGGCTGGCCCTGCTCAAGACGCAGTTAGGTGCGTTGAGGCCCGATGTGGTTTTCTGTCAGGAAGTATTTCGGGCTGCGGGTGCCGACACGGGTCGCGAACTATCCGTTTGATGTTGGTAACCAATATGCATCTGACCCATCTGCGGAACAGTTCGGTCTTGCGGCAGCAGCAAGTTGAAACACTGCTGGCGCACCCGTGGCTGAACGATTCGTATGACGCTATTTTCCTGGCGGGTGACTTTAACGCCGAAATCAATTCGTCCGAAATAGAGTTCCTGCTCGGTCTCCCAACAATTTCGGCCCGTAATGCCTATATCGCTGGTGGTGGTTCACTTCCCGGCCATACAATGCCCAGCCGAATCGCCGATCAACCGGAACAGGGACGCTGCATCGACTTTATTTTTTCACTGGCCCACCACCCGGACTATCATCCCGACATTACATCGGCCCGCGTTGTTCTCGAAACGCCCGATGCCGCTGGCAACTACCCCAGCGACCATTGCGGAGTGCTGATTCAAATCCAACTTCCCACCCGTGACAACCGAAACCCAACCTCCAATTACTAAAATACTGGTAATCAACAGTTTTCCGGCCAATGGCAACGCCGGACTGAAAATGGTGATGAGCGTATTAGGCACACACGTGATTCCCGTCCCGACGCTGCTGTTGTCCGGTATCGGCAACATGCCCGGTTTTCAGCGTTTTACGATTCCGTTTGCCAAATTGCTCGATAGCACGCTGACCCTGGCCCGGCAAAACGGCCAGTCACTCGTGGTGTACGTAGGCTACCTCGGCGGTGCTGATCAGGCAGAAGTCATTGCCGATGCCATCATTCACTTGTGGCACCACCTGCTGACTATCGCCGATCTGGTTCTGCCTAATTTCACCGAAACAGCCCTGCTGACGGGGGTTCGGGAGGATATCGTGCCGGAGAATGCCGAAACGTACCTGTCGGCTTTTCGGGAATTATACCCTGCGCCGGACTGCATCGTGACGGGTATTCGCAGCGGGGATCAGGTGATAAATCGGTGGGTTCGGGCCGATACCGGAGCCGTCACCGATTTTGCCCACCCCTATTATCCGCGCTATTTCAGCGGCACCGGCGACCTGTTTGCCAGTGTAGTTATTCGCTTCCTTTGCCTGGAGAATCAACTTATTCGCCACGCCATCGAAAACGCCGGGCAGGTGCTGGAAACATTCATCCGGCATTCAGTCGAAGCGGGTCGCGCCGATTTGCTGATTACGCCTGAATTACCGCATCTTTCTACCAATACGACGAATGCCTGAAGGAACCCTGTTTTACGTGATTGGCCCATCGGGAGCTGGCAAAGACTCGCTCATGGCCTACGCCCGGCAACAGATCGACGGGCGGTTGCCGGTGCTGTTTACCCACCGTTACATCACCCGCCCGATGGATGCCGGGGGCGAAAACCACGTCGAACTGAGCGTGGCCGAATTCCAGAAACGCCGGGATTTGGGCCTGTTCGCACTCGACTGGCAGAGTCACCAGAATTATTACGGCATTGGAATTGAAATCATTAACTGGCTGAGCGCCGGGATTAATGTGGTTGTGAATGGCTCGCGGGAGTATTTGCCAACGGCCACCGAACGCTTTCCGCAGATGCGCGTCGTCCTGATTACCGTCAGCCCCGACGTACTGCGCCAGCGACTCACTGACCGTGGCCGCGAAACACCGGCCGAAATCGATGCCCGCATCGAACGGTCGCGCCAGATCGCGCCCGTTGCGCATCCAAACCTGATTTTGCTGAGTAACGACGCGCCGTTGGCGGAGAGTGGAGCGCGGTTTGTGGCGTTGTTATCGGCTTAAACTGTTCTTGGCCCGGCATTCCGCATTCGGATCATCGAAAATTGCAGGCCAGAGCGACGGCAGTACCCGCTACTCTACATTACGGGCAAATAATTCGGCGGGTAAATCAGTAATCTCGCGCACCGATTCATGCGTAACCGGCTGATGGGCAATGTAATAACCCGCACCTGCATCAATCATCAGAAACGGTTCCGGCGAGAACCTGTACAGATACAGCGTTTGGCGCAGGAGCCGCGCAAACCAGGCCGCTTCGATAGCCACCACATAATCGGCAGTGGTTGGGCCAGGCAGCCGGGCCACATCGTCGGGTGTTTTGCTGGTGCTTCAGGGAGGTCAGCAAAAAATAATGATCGTAATATTGCGATTGGTAAAAACCGCCCTACCTTTGGGGTATGGGACTGACAAAAACGACACCGTTTACCACCGAGCAAAACCGCATTGCTGATTTAGCCAAAGCCTTCGCACATCCGGCGCGGGTGGCGATTTTGCAGGTGCTGGCCCGGCAGAAAAGTTGCGTCTGCGGTGATCTGGTGGATGAACTGCCGCTGGCGCAGGCTACGGTGTCGCAGCATCTGAAAGAACTTAAACGGATCGGCATCATCCGGGGCGACCTGGACCCACCCCGCGTGTGCTACTGCATCAGCGAACCCATTTGGGAAGAAGCCCGGCTGACGTTCGGCACGTTGCTGGCTAAACTCGAAACCTTTGTTGGCTGCGACGACTGCTGACCGCTTTTTTTGCCCTTATCAATCGTACTATTACAATCAACCAGTTCAAACCAAACATAATTATGCAAACGCTTGAAAACGTGTCGGCTACCGACGCTTCACTGAAGCAACTCGTCCGCAAAGCCTACGGAGCCATCGCCGAGCAACCCCGCGACAGGAAAACAGCCAGTGCCTGCGGCTGCGGCCCGCTCGACGATGCCACGATTATGGCCGACGACTACGCGCAACTCGCCGGTTATGTGGCCGATGCCGATCTCGGCTTAGGCTGCGGCCTGCCCACGCAGTTTGCCCAAATCAAGCCCGGCGACACGGTGATCGACCTCGGCTCCGGCGCGGGTAATGACTGTTTTGTGGCCCGCCACGAGACCGGACCTGCCGGCAAAGTAATCGGAATCGACTTCACCGAAGCCATGATCGACCGCGCCCGCCGGAACGCTGATGGGCGCGGGTTCAATAATGTCGAGTTTCGCTTCGGCGACATCGAGCAGATGCCCGTCGGCGACAACGTGGCCGATGTGATCGTGTCGAACTGCGTACTGAATCTGGTGCCAAATAAGCCCGCCGTGATTGACGAAATTTTCCGGGTGCTGAAACCGGGCGGTCATTTCAGCATCTCTGACATCGTGCTGCTGCGCGACCTGCCCGAAACCCTGCGTCGGCCTGCCGAACTGTATTCGGGCTGCATCACCGGAGCGGTTCACAAAGATGAGTACCTCGACATCATCGACCGGGCCGGGTTTGTGAACGTGACTTTGCAAAAGGAAAAGCCTATCAACCTGTCCAATGCATTTCTGGCCGAATACCTGAGTATAGACGAAATCGCGGCTTACCATAGTCTCTCGACCGGGATTGTGAGCGTGACAGTCTATGCCGAAAAGCCTGTTGTTGCGTCGGTTGAGGTCGTTAACGCGCCGGTTGCTGCGGAGGCCGGC
>JAJAYX010000543.1 GCA_026785985.1 Rudanella sp.
CCGACGAACCCTGCGCCGGTTCTGGATCGCGTGGCTCGCCCTGATTGGGGTTGCAGGTGCCTTGCTGCTGACAAATGGTTGATACATTCGTCAGAGCGAAGTAGAATCAGGCATTTTTACGCTAAACCAACTGAAAAACAGTTTTTCACTTCCCCAACACAATGACGCACACACGGTGAGTTTGTACCGCATCACCTTCGACATTCGCCGGGTGCTGATGGCCCTCGGCCATATCGAGTTGATTATGCTGGCGTTTCGGTCGGGTTTGGTATCGTGGTTCATGCGGGGGTTGGCCGCCGTGGGGCAAATGGCGTTTAGCAACTACGTGATGCATACGCTGATCTGTGATTCTTCACTTCAATGGCTTCAGCACTATCGTTTTCTCGGCCACGGCCTTTATTTTTCCCTTGCTGAAATAGACCGGAAAATAACCGTTTTGCCCCCACAAGTCAAACAGGTCGCGGTAGTGCGGGCTGTCGGGATCACCCGATTGACCGGGGCTGTTGATGCCCAGCGTTTTGTCCCAATCTTCGGTATCCACCACAATCCGAAATGAAGCCCCAGTTTCCTGATTTAACTTGTTACCCGTGGCGTTTACGGTTTCGCCATAGCCCCCGCGTGCAATGGGGCCGAGGTTGATGCGCTTGCGCTGTTCCTCGCTCACCCACGCACTCAGGGGGTGAGCGAGGGTGATGTGTTTGTTGGCGCGTTGGCCATATTGCCACTCCGTTATGTCGGGGCCGAGCCGGGCCGTCAGATCGGCTACGGCGCGGGTCAGGCAAGTGAGCAACAAACTGTCGCGATCCATTACCCGAACCAATTTTCCGGCACCCCCCGAAACCTGAATCACGGGCGAGGAAAGCCAATCTAAAACGCGCTTGGTGGGTATTGAAACAAGATAAGGATCAGCCACTTCGGGCACCATCACCTCCTGTAAAGCCTGCTTAAGCTGCGTTTCCCAGGCCACATAAATAGACGCGGCCACCGACCCCGGCTCCAACTGATAATTCCACTTGCGGAGCAGGCTACTGGCCTGTTCGGTTTCCGATTCCCCGGCCACTAATGGTTCCAGCATGGGCACCAGCCTGCGGGCCATAACCGACAGATAGTCAGCTTGTAAACGAGTAAAATCAGTCAGGGTTTTGCGTTGTCCATTGCGCAAAACCTCCTCAATCCGGTGCGCCCGCGACGGACTTGCCCATGTCCAGCCGATGGCGTTTCTGTTGGGGAAGTCGGGCGGGGTAAGATTATTATTGGCCGTGACGACGAAGCCCTCCGGTGGGTTCAGTTTGTTGGGTAACTGCTGAATGGGCAGATAACCACCCCACTCAAACCGCCCGTCGCCGGGCACCGGCACAAGTCCTGTCCAGTTTTTGCGGATGGGCGAAATCCCCACCGCCTGCCAGCCAATGCTGCCTTTCTTCTCGGACCAGATCATGTTTTCGCCGGGAATCCGGCTGAACGAACAAGCCTGCCGAAACTCGGCCCAGTTGCGGGCCTGATTCATGCGTAAACTGGCCATGTAGGGCGCACAACCCCGTTCGAGCCAGCCCACCCGCACGGCATACGCTTTATGGTTTTCGGGGTCTTCAAACGTCACGGGGCCATGCCGGGTATATTTCAGTTCGACCGTGACCGGCTCCGAGCCTTTTGCCCGGATCGTTTCTTTCACAACCCGCATGGCCTCCCAGCGACCCTTATACTTGTATTGATTCGGGTTTTTGGGGTTGGTTTCATACACATACAAGTCCTCACTGTCGGTCTCGAAAATAGTTAAGCCCCAGGCTCCGAAGTCGTTATGACCAATGGAAACGCCTGGCAAGGTGGGTTCACCTCCGCCCACCACGTTCCAGCCGTGCGACGGACCGCCGGGCGCATTCAGATGCACCCAATACCGCAACGAGGGAGCAGACTGCGCGCGGTGCGGGTCGTTAGCCAGCATTGGGTAGCCACTCACCGAATGCCGCCCGTCGATCACCCAGTTGTTCGAGCCAACCATCTGTTTCTCCGCATCGAACCAGTCGGCAACGGCTTGGGGAGATGGGTGCGTTTGGGCGCGTAACTGCCCGTTCGGGGGGGTGAATTTTAGCGGCAGCCGAAACGCTTCGTAGAGTTCCAGAATGGGCTGCATCAGTTGCTCTCCATCGACGTGGAGCGTCAAATCGGGTTCTTTTGCTGCATTTGTAGTTGGGTGAAACCAGCGAAGTTGGCGAACTTTGTCGGCCCCAATCAGATGCACTAATCGCCCGTTGTCTAACTCATCGCGAACGTTACCAAGCAACCCCTGATGTCGGCTAATCACGATTTCGGGAGTCCACAAACCCGGTTCGGTTTTCAGAACGCTGAATTCGAAGGGTAGCTTTTCGGGCGTTTTTTTGATCTCGGTGATGTAGGCGTTGATACCATCGACAAAGGCCCGCACAATAATTGCGCCATGCGGATGATAATGGTTCAGCTCGGCATCGAGGGCGGCTTTGTTCACTGTCCGAAACCGGAACAAGCGCACCCCCTGATCACGCATTAGTTCTTGTGGACCAAGTAATTCAGCCACTGTGCCGGTTGCCTGCCGTCGCCATATTTCCAATTGAAACAGCCGATCCTGAGCGGCCGAATATCCCTGCTCCCAGAATAAATCGTGTTCGTTTTGGGCGTAAATGTGGTTCATCCCCCAGCGGTCACGGATGATTTCTACGGGTTTAGTAAGTCCGCCGTGCGACAGACTGCCGTCTTTTTGGCTACAGGCCTGGTGAAAAAGGAAAAACGAGCAGGAGAAAATCAACAATAGTCGGCGCATGGCAACAGGGGTCGTTTGTGCCCGAACATACAAAGAAATGCCGACCTTTGATGCTAATCCTACGTAATGAATACCACTTTATGCACCTGATCGAACTGACCTCCGAAAAAGCCGATACCTACAAAGCCTTCTTCACCCAGGCCGTCACCCTCCAACCCGATTTTTTCAGAATCAGCCCCGCCGACGAAGCCGAGTCCCCGTTTCCAACCCTCGGTACGCCCGACAGTTTCACCCTCGCCATGACCACCCCCATCGGTCACCTGATGGGCGTGGTCAGTTTTCAGCGCGAGGGGGCCAACCGTACCAAACTGCGGCACAAGGGGTTACTGTTTCGGATGTATGTGGCCGCCGAATATGCCGGGCGGGGCATTGGCCGCAGACTCGTGAATGAGGTCATTCAGCGGGCGCGGCTCCTGCCCGGCATGGAGCAGCTTTTGCTGACGGTGGCCCACCAGAACGAAATAGCCAAAAAACTCTACGAAAGCGTCGGTTTTCAGTCATTTTCCCTCGAACTCCGCGCCATGAAATATAACGGAGCATATGTGGATGAAGAGCAAATGGTGCTGTTTTTGTAGCCTTTACGGAAGTTCCCCGTTCGTAGTCTCCTCCCCTAACAGCAGCAGCGTGACGGGCCCCAGCAATCCCGACGCACGGGAACCTCTCCGCCGTTCGTCTTCTATAATCCCGCATCCATCCGATTGTTTGTGGCTTTCGTCAGGTTTCCGTTTCGGGCCTGAACGTGCTGTCGCACCTTTGTTGTATTCAACAACACAATTATGAAAACAAATAGTTTACCTGTTGCTTTCGCGTTTTTACTTACCATTACCTTAATCCCTGCTCAGGCCCAGTTTCCGGGCATGGGTGGTGCCGCCAAACCAAAACCATTGCCCGGTACTGCCGGTGACAATAGCCCCAAAGGCACTGCCAAAATTACGGGCTATGTGGTTGATTCGGCCCAGACAAAAGCTGTCGAATTCGCTAGTGTTGCTCTGTATGACAAGGCCACTAACAAAGCCGTGGATGGTACTGTGGCCGACGATAAAGGTACGTTCACCCTGGCTAAATTAGTAGCGGGAGACTATCGGGTACTGGTGTCGTTTGTGGGGTATCGCAACCAAACTATCGACAACATCACGCTGACCAATGGTCAAACCCTTGATTTGGGGGTACTGAAACTCCCTGCCAATACCAAAACCCTTGCCGAAGTGACCGTGATCGGGCAGGGGGCCATCATCGAAGAAAAGGTAGACCGGCTGGTGTATAATGCCGACAAAGACATTGCCGCCAAAGGGGGTGATGCCACCGATGTGCTGCGTAAAGTGCCTCTGCTGACGGTCGACCTGGACGGAAACGTATCGCTCCGGGGCAGCCAAAACATCCGGGTGTTGATTAACAACAAACCCAGCACCATTATTGCCGGCAGCGTGGCCGACGCGCTCAAGCAAATTCCTGCCGACCAGATTAAAACGGTGGAGGTCATCACCAGCCCGTCGGCTAAGTACGATGCCGAAGGGTCGGGTGGTATCATCAACATCATCACCAAAAAGAATAGTTTGCAGGGTCTGAACCTCAACGTCGATTCGGGCGTGGGTAACCGGGGTTCTCTGCTGTCGCTCAATGGTGGTTACCGTAAAGGCAAGGCCGGCTTCACCATCGGTGGTTTTGGACGGGGCATTTATAATACGATCACCAAAAGCAGTTTAGAGCAAACCAGCCGCATCAACACTATCTCAACCTTGACCCGCCAAACGGGCGATGGCAGCAGCCGGGGTTTGTTTGGGCAGTATAACCTTGGTTTCGATTACGATCTGGCCAAGAATCAGAGCATTACGGCAGGTATTCGCTACGGCGTTCGGAACTTCACGAGCCAGCAGGATTTGGTGACGCGACTGTTCACCAACGGCTCCCTCAACTCAACCTCGAACCGCAGTGTGTTGGCCAAAAACCTGTCGGGAACGGTGGATGCCAACGTCGATTATCTGCACACATTCAAACCCCAGCAGGAGTGGAGCATCTCGACGCTCTACAGCCGCAATGACCTGACCAACAACTTCGATGCCAATTTGCTCAACGGAAGCAACGAATTGACGGGCCGTCAGCGGAACCTGAATAAAAACGTGAACCAGGAATTTACGCTACAGACTGACTACCAGACACCTATCCGGAAAAACCAACTCCTCGAATTTGGTGCGAAGGGTATTCTGCGGGAAGTAAAGAGCGATTACAGTTATCTGTTTGCCGGACCAACGGGTGGTTTCAGCACCGAGCGAAACAACACGCCGGGGTCCCTGACCTATCATCAGAACATTGCAGCCGCTTACACGGCCTACACGTACACGACCAAAAAACGCTACACGTTTAAGGGCGGTTTACGCTACGAACACACCTTTATTGATGCCAGTACGGCAGAGGGCGGCAAGTTAGGAATCGCCAATTACCCGGTATTGGTGCCGAGCGTAAATGCGTCCAAAACGATCAAAGGAACAACCGTGAAACTGGGCTACAACCGCCGGATTCAGCGACCCGGTTTGCAACAGTTGAACCCAAACTTCAACCAGGCAAACCCCCAGAATATCACGATTGGCAACCCCACACTCCGCCCCGAACTGACCACCAACTTTGAGTTGGGCCTGAGCCGGACTATCAAGAAAACGTTTGTGAACGCCACCTTTTTTGGGCGCGTAACCAACAACGCTATCAGTCAGGTTCGGACTCCATCGGACACGATTCCGGGGGCTATTATTACGTCGTATGAGAACATTGGCAAGCAACACGCCTACGGAGTTAACCTCTTTATGAACATCGCTGTTACCTCAAAAATCAACGTGGGTATTTTCTCAAACTCTTTTTATACCACCCTGACCGGGCTGGTTCCGGGAGTTAACGGCCAATCTACTACCTACACCAACGACGGATTTAACATCAGCGGAGGGTCTTTTGCCCAGGCTACATTCAAAAATGGTTGGGGCGCACAGTTGTTTGGGTTCCTGCAGGGGCAGCAGGTGCAACTACAGGGCTTGCAGGGTGGGTTTGGCTTCTACACCGTAGGCGTGAAGAAAGATTTTAAGAACAAAAAAGGAAGCGTAGGCCTGGCTGCTGAAAATTTTCTGGCAAAACGCTTCAATATTCATACAGAATTAACCTCTCCACAATTCGATCAGGTGAACGATGTGTATCTTTACAATCGGGGAGTCCGGGCAACGTTTACCTATAAAATCGGTAAAATGACCATGAATGCTCCCCGCAAGAAAGCAAAAGGAGTGAACAACGACGACGTGAAGAGTGAAGGCGGTGAGCAACAGTCGGGTGGCGGTGCGCCCACTGGAGGTCAGCGTCGGCAGTAGTACACAATAAAACAATACCAACTAACACAATGAAAACCAACAAATTAGTAGCTACAACCCTGGCCCTTTTTATGTCAGTTGGGGCATTTGCCCAGACAGTTGACGAGATCGTTGACAAACACGTTGCCGCCATGGGTGGTATGGACAAACTGAGTGCCGTGAAAACGCTGGCCCGCGAGCAGTCGATTTCGGTGCAGGGCATGGAAATTCCCACCAAATCAATCGTAGTGGTTGGTAAGTCGATGCGGTCTGAATCTACGATTATGGGAAACGCCATGATTCAGGTGGTGGATGGAACAACAGGCTGGAAAGTTACGCCAGCGATGATGCAGGGTACGGGCGAACCCGAAGACATGACTGCCGAGGAATTGAAGCAGTCGTTAAGCCAACTCGACCCATTTGGTGCCCTGGTCAACTACAAAGACAAAGGCAGCAAGGTAGAGCTGGTTGGCAAAGAAAAAGTAGGCAAAGATGATGCCTATCACCTGAAAGTGACCACGAAGGATGGACAGGTTATTGATGAATTCCTCGATGCCAACACCTATCTGGTAAGCAAAGTGAAAGCAACGACAAATGGGCAGGTGGGAGAAATCGCTTTTTCTGACTACAAAGAGACGGAAGGCATCAAGTTTGCCAACACGATGGAAATGGAAAGCCCGCAGGCTGGAACGCTGACGTTTATTACCAACAAAATCACGATCAACGGCCCCGTTGACGAGACAGTTTTCAAAAAGCCAGCGAAGTAGGTCTTTCAGAGTCAAAACGGGGC
>JAJAYX010000544.1 GCA_026785985.1 Rudanella sp.
GGAGAAAAAAATAGTTGAGAAAGAACGATATGTATAGGCATCGAAGAAGCGTAGCTACCCAAAAAGAGGAGATTGTCGGCACGCCCATTTAGAGACGTAGATTTGTATATGTGAGGTCGCACTTGTCACTAAGGGTCCAACTACATCCGTGAGTTTTGTAAACTATGATTAACTCAGGCCGGTGGGTTGCCACTTAATTCTTCAGATCAATAAAGAGTTTTGCTCACCACTATGTATGCTTGGATTGGGCGGTTCCATTCCAGTTTTAACTCTCAATTTTCTCCATCATGGCGAATAACAAACAGTCGGATACTATCGACAACTTTAAGTTCAGGATTACCAAGTCAGAAATTTCAGCGGAAGCAACAGGACTACCAGTACGAGCAATGTACGTGCTAATGGCCACTATTATCGCATTATCACTAATTGGTGTTTGGACTTATTTGCAGATATATAAGTAACCAGTACGACGTAAACTATAAAAATAGTTTACGTCGTACTCAGAAATGGGCAGATTTGGTGTTTTTGTTTTTTCTTGTTCTCCTTTCCCTTTTGTCATCTTCCTGCGTCAGCCCTTTTTAGGTTACGTCAGCTCCCTAAAAGCCGTTTTTTTTTTTTCAACACAAGTTTTGTGTATTTGTATTTATTTGTTCTATTTGTTACCGCTGTAACTGTTTGAAAATCAATATGTTACAAGCCCTAAAGGAAACGTTTAATAAGTTAAAGGAAACGTTTGATAAGCGAAAGGAAACGTTTGATAAGCGAGAGGAAACGTTTGATAAGCGAAAAGGAAACGTTTGATAAGCGAAAAACATCTTAATTATGGAACTGTTTCTTTTAAAAGTTTCTTTTTCCTTAAAGCCCTAAATCCTGATGGAATCAACCTTACAAGTTCGTCAACACAATGCGATTACTAACGCTCGGTACGAATACTCGGAGATGCAACTTGATATTTTCCTGTACTTGCTATCAAGCTTGAAAAAAGATCAGCCAGAGGGTGTTTATGAAGTTTCTGTAAAAGAAATGTCAACATTGACTGGAAAAAAATATAACTATCAACAACTGCGACTGGCCACTGAGGGTATGGGGAGTCGGATGTTTGAAATACCCAATGAAACCGATAGGAAAGGACGAAAGGTATGGCGGCAAATGTGGATGTTCGACCGGATTGATTATATCGAAGGGACGGGGGTTATCGAGATTGAATTCGCCCGGACAATTCAACCCTATCTATTTGACCTACAGGCTAACTTTACCTCGCTGGAACTGTATTCAGCCCTTCGTTTGGGTAGCAAGCATGCCAAACGAATTTATGCACTTTGCAGCCAGTGGAAGGACAAGGGTCTTACTTCAAAATACGAGATTGACGACTTTAAACGGATGATAGGGCTTATTGATAAAAAAGGTGATGAAGAGTATACTAAAGTGTCAATGTTCAAGAGCAGAGTCTTGGACATTGCAGTTAAACAGATTAATGAACACACTGATTTACAGATAGCTTACACGCTTGAAAAGAAGGGGCGCAGCTTTAAGAGCATCACGTTTCAAGTTACCCGTCAACCACTGGTAATAGTTCTGCCGTTGAAGGATGCATCAGCCAAAGCGGGTGCGGCTCCGGCTCCGGCTGGTATCACGGAGAATCAATATCAGAATGTCCGGCTTCTGCTCGAAAAATGGAATATTAAGCGTGCTGATGTAGTGAATCAGATCATGAACTCGGCTGAACTCATCAAAGAAGTTAATAAATTTGCATACGAGTTACAGACAGGAAAAGTCAAAGTGGAAAAAAATATAGCGGGCTACCTGCTTACTCGACTCGGCCTGAAAGCACCAAAGGCGAAAGAAAATGTTTGACTTTCAATGGGATATGGGGAATGAAAGTCATATTATCGACCACTATCCGTTACGGGCCAACACGATTGAAGAAATGGAAAGTTTATTCTATGACCCGGCTCCGCTAGCCCTTCCCGACCCCGAACACAGTAGCCAGGAAGAACGCTTCAAACTCGTAGCCCGAAGCAACCAGAACAGAATCCTGCTCGTTGTATATGTTATCAGAAATGGCCAAATTCGGCCTATTAGTTGCCGACCGGCTAGCCAACAAGAACGCGAACGCTATGCTCAAATTACCCAAAAACCCGAATAGAAGAACTGCCCCTGCACCGGCTCCCAAGCTGGTGGCGGTGATTAAGAACAGCCTGACGGAGCAGGAAATGAAGGAGTCAGGGGAACACTGGGCTGCTCATAAAGGCCCTTACATGACTGTCGCCCAAACCTTGGCGTATGCCGCCGAGCAGGGCAGGCAAACCATAAAAAGCCCCGAATCGCAGTCCTGAGGCTGTCAACTGCGGATCTGGGGTACCCACGTACGAAGTACGGGAATCAGCTTCCAGGAAGGGCTTGGTGTAACGAAGCACCGATCTGTTCCAACTAATAACTACATATGGGGTAAGTAGTTAGGTATTACTAACTAACCGCCAAAGGTATTTAACCATGCCCAAAAAAGGAGACAATTACCTTAAAGTTACTTACTGGTCTGGTTCGGGTATCTTCAAAAAACCACATAACGGGTCGCTTTGCAGAATCGTACATAAATCCTCACTTTGCTAATTAGTACATAAACTCGTATTCAATGGTACTTTACCCTGCGATTTACCGTCTCAGTAAGCCATCCTTCTTGCTGTTGCTGAGACATTGATTTTTGAGACGACTATTTAAGACAGCTTTTCGAGTGATTTTGCAGGATTCGCTCGCTCATAACAGAGTCTCAGCAAACGGAGGGTTTGCTGAACGATTGTAAGTAAACAACAAAAAATGAGTACAGGTATCTATCTACGACCTTTTACCAGGTAATCATCCCAGCAAAAGGATTTCATAGATTACAAGCAGTCGATTCCTTCTGGAGCAAGGCCTTTAAACGACCCATTCGCCCACCTGTTTTATCAACCTAAAATCCCATGAAACAAAGTTTCAGAAAATGCCATTCTGCAATTTACTTAATCAATTGACCATTAATTGAATGAAATCATTACCACTCTTTTCCTTATTTATATTGTTGACTCTGTTTCCGGGCGCAGGCTTTACTCAACCGCTCAATCAGAAATTACGGGTGGTGGTATTGACCGACATTGAAAACGAACCTGATGATGCTCAGTCCCTGGTTCGCTTTCTGACCTATGTGAATCAATGGGATGTGGAAGGGCTGATTGCCACTACGTCCGTTCACCAGCAAAAACGCATTGCCCCCGAGCGAATCCGCCGGATCGTGGAAGCCTATGGTAAGGTGCGGGCCAATTTGCTACTTCACGAAAAAGGCTATCCCGAAACGGAATTTCTGCTCAGTAAGATAAAGCCCGCCATTCCTAAATATGGTATGGCGGCTGTTGGTCCGGGCAACGACTCCGAGGGGTCGGAACACATCATTGCCGTGGTCGACAAGCCCGACAATCGACCCGTCTGGGTACCGGTTTGGGGAGGAGCTAACTGTTTAGCACAGGCACTCTGGAAAGTACGCCAGACCCGAACGCCTGAAGCGGTAGACAAGTTTGTTGGAAAACTTCGGGTGTATACCATTTCGGACCAGGACGATACGGGCCCCTGGCTTCGGCGGACATTTCCGAACCTGTTTTATATTGTCAGCCCCGGGTTTCACGATAAGGGCGGCTACGAACATTCTACCTGGCGGGGCATTAGCGGCGATGTATTCCCCTATGCGCCAAGCCTGGCCGGGCCAGACTCCAACATCGTCAACAACGCCTGGCTGGACGCCAATATCCGTAAAAACCACGGACCACTGGGCGCTGAACATCCCCATACGGACTACATCATGGAAGGCGACACGCCTAGCTTCTTTGGGCTGATTGAGAATGGCTTAAGTGTTCCCGAGCACCCAAATTATGGTAGCTGGGGAGGGCGCTACGAACTGTATACTCCCCGCACGCGAAAGTGGTTTCTGGAACCCGAAACCCGCCCCATCTGGGCCGATGCCGAAGATCAGGTGCAGGGCATTAATGGTGGCTGGTACTCGAGCAACCAGGCTACCATCTGGCGGTGGCGGCAGGCTTATCAGCATGATTTTGCGGCTCGCATGGATTGGACTATCAAACCCTATAAAGAAGCGAATCACCCACCGGTAGTCAAACTAGCCCATCCGAATGCGTTGAGCGTTAAAAGTGGCAAGGAAGTCACGCTAAGTGGGGCAGGGTCTTCTGATCCGGATGGTAATGAGCTGTCGTATGACTGGATTTATTACCCCGAAGTCGGTACGTATTCGGGCTCGCGCCTGCCCGTTATCTCGAACCGAAAGCAACCGGTTGCATCGCTTGTAGCACCCAAGGTAGAAAAGCCAGAAACTATGCATTTCATTCTTGCTATAACAGACAATGGAACGCCTACACTGACGAGGTATCAACGGGTGATATTGACGGTCTTTCCTTGACTTAAAACACCATATACGACTATCAAGGTTTGACGGTAGTAGCATTGTGTCTTAGCCTGATATTGAATGATAGGTTGATGTATTATCCTAAAAACAATCTGACGTTATTTGAGACGCCATTTTTGGGTAGATGAGGATTTGTGTACGATTCTGCAGAGCCACCC
>JAJAYX010000545.1 GCA_026785985.1 Rudanella sp.
GGTCTCACCAGCGGTAGCATAAGCCGAAAAGTCGTGATTAGTAGCCGTAGAACGTGGAAAATTTTTGGCACCACCCACCGCCAGCACCTCACGGTTGGCCTGTTGAGGGGGCATCAGACCCGACAAAGCCGCGCCCTGTTTGGAGTCGTTGGGGGCGGGGATATTGGTTTTCAGCCAGGCTACCGCAGCCGCGTATTGGCTGGCCGTTGAGGGGTTGTCCAGAATGCGGCAGAGGTCGGCCCCGGCCTGTAGTGAGAGTACCATCATGGCCTGCAAACTCATAAAAAAAGCCCGGTCGGGACAGACCGGGCTTTACTATATCGGGAGCCAACTAAGTCAGAGTAACTTTGTTGGGTCTTCGCCCCGGAGCTTTTTCAACCAGTACTCCATTTGTTTGCCCGCTGCTTCGCGGCCACCCAAGCCAAACGACAACGCAATGGCCAGCGCAATGGCCCCAACAATGGCCCCAAAGGCCAAATCGACAATAGAATCGGCAATGCCCATAGCCCGGAAGGCCATTGCTACAAAAATGAGCAGGATGGCGTAGTATGCAATACCCGCTACGGCCCGGTTGTTCTCATTTTGAGCCGCTACGTTGGTGCGAACCAGGTTAGCCAATAGGCTACCAGCCGCCAGAATGAGCAGACCGAAGAATATCTGACCCGTCATGTCGAAGATTTCGCGCAGGATGTCAACCACCTGCGGCAGGCCTAATTTCTCGGCGGCACTGATGATGGCCGTGAAGAGAATGAACAGGAAAGCGATGTTCTTAATCAGGATTGCCAGCGACTGATTTCCCAGTACAGCCGTTAAGCCTAAGCGTGAGGCCAGCGTATCGAGGCCCATGTTCTGTAACAGCGTACCAACCCACTCGGTCAGGATTTTGCCACCCACATAAGCCACACCAATGATGATGGCCGCCGACAGAATGCGGGGAATAAACGACATCAGGTCGCCAAACATCTGCGTAGCCGGAATGCTGATTACGTCGATGTTAAGCGTATTGATGGCGATAATAAGGATGGGTACAAATACGAACAGGAACACTAATTGACGTACTAAGTTCACTACGTTCACGCTGCCCTGGAGGTCAACCTGCGTTACAACACGGTCGAGGTACGCCATGCCGCTGGCGGCCAAACTCCCGGCCAGATTACCCAAAATGTAGCCCGCATAGCCAATAATACCGGCAGCCAGCAGGTTGGGGAGGAAGTTCACAAAACTGTTGAGCATGTTCTGGAGCGGAGCCAGCACGCCACCCACGCCCAGCATGTCGAGCGAGATGATAATGGCATACACCAGCACGAGGTAATAAATCAGGCCGGCAATAAGCTGGTGAATATCAACGCTGCCTTTGGCTTCGGGATTCATGCCTAAACGCTGGTTCAGGTTAAGTTTAGCCAACTGATTACCAATCAATTTGCGGAGGGCTTTGGCAATGAATATGCCAATGAGAAGCACGAGCAACGCGCCGATGATGGTTGGAAGCCTCGCACCAAATGTATTGGTGAAACTGTTTACACTTTGGTCAAGATAATCCATAAAAGTTCGTAGGGAGTTAAGATAAGAAACGACATTAGTTAAAATTCTAACCTCAGACGCATTAACCTTAAAAAAGTAACAAATCGACTACTGTTAATTGGAGTGTAACTACTCAGGTTCTTATTTATTGGAATAATACAACGAATTGTTATTATTTTTAATTTTTCAAAGAAAAAAATGACGAAACTGACACTTCCAACTTCAAAGATTTCCAGTTTCAGGGCAAAATAACCAAAACTAACCCAAAATTATTTGAATATTTATGTATTTTATTGAAAAAATATAACAAATGAACTTAAGGAGGGGATGACACCACAAATTTCGAATAAACCCTGATCTTTAAAATCATTTTTACCTGAAACACATGAAGCCTCACTACCACCAGGTTCCAACCAATACGCAGGATGCCTTCACGGCCCGGTACGATGCAACGCGGACTCTCAGCTCGATCTGGCATTATCACCCTCAGTTGGAACTCCACTGCGTGGTTCGCGGAGAGGGGGTGCGTTTCATTGGCGACACCATTAACAATTTCTCACCCGGCGAAATCATTTTGCTGGGCGAAAACCTGCCCCACAACTGGCAATCGAGCGAACGCTATTTTCAGGAAGACCACAACGTCCATTTCGAAGCCATCGTTATTCATTTTCTACCTACCTGGCTGGGCGAAGGTTTTCTGCATTTGTCGGAGGCCCTGCCGATCATTAAACTCTACGAACGCGCCAAACGGGGCCTGTTGATTCGAGGTGAGCTGGCCGAAAAAATCAAGCTCCTCATGTATCAGACGGTGGAAGCCGGGCCGCTCGACCGGGTGGTTCTTCTGCTCTCGATGCTCAACCAACTGGCCCAGTCTGATTCGATGGATACCCTCGCTTCGGCCTTCGCGTTTCACCAATCGAACGAGTTGGAAACGGTTCGGCTCAACCGGGTATATGAGCATAGTATGGCCAATTACACCCGCGACATTTCTCTTGACGAAATCGCGGCCATTGCCAACTTGAGCATTACGTCTTTTTGCCGGTATTTCAAGCTGATGACGCGCAAAACCTACAGTCAGTTTCTGATTGAAGTTCGCATCAGCTATGCCTGCCGCGCCCTGATCGACAACAAAAACTCCATCGAAATGATCAGCTACGAAAACGGGTTCAATAACCTGTCTAACTTCTATCGGCAATTCAAAAAAGTGCAGGGAACTTCACCACTGGAATACAAAAAGATGTATTTGCATAAACTCAGCCGCTCCCCAAAACTTGTTAAGCCTGTTGAATGATAAGATAATCCAGTACAATACTGGCTCGGTAAAAGGCAATTAATTTGTAGTATAATTTAATCGAGTCCCGTTTACCCGCTTTTGCCTACTCCTACTTTGTACTATTCTGTTTATAGTAGTCTTTTTCCATTTGGGGGGAAGGCCCTCGATTGACGACGTACAATTATGAAAACACTGCCTGTTATCGACCTGTTGGTGATTCTCGTCTATCTGGCGGGCATGGTAGGTGTGGGGATTTATTTCTCCCGAAAAAACAACAACGCCGATCAGTTTACTACCGCGTCGGGCCGCATTCCCGGCTGGGCAATCGGCATGTCCATTTACGCAACGTTTTTGAGCAGCAACACCTTTCTGGGAGTGCCGGGCAAAGCATTCGGGTCTAACTGGAATTCGTTCGTGTTTAGTTTGTCGATGCCCCTCGCGGCCTGGGTTGCCGCCCGTTATTTTGTCCCCTTCTACCGGCATATGGGCGAAGTCTCGGCCTATACGCACCTCGAACATCGCTTTGGCCTCTGGGCAAGAACCTACGCCGTGGTTTGCTTTCTGCTGACACAACTGGCCCGGATGGGGTCTATTTTCTTTGGCATCGCCCTCAGTTTGCAGGCCCTGACGGGCTACCCGATGGCCACTATTATGGCCGTGGTGGGAACGTGCATCATTGTTTATACGGTGCTGGGCGGCATGGAAGCCGTGATCTGGACCGAAGTGGTGCAGGGCGTAGTGAAAACCTTGGGGGCGGTCATTATCCTGTGGTTGGTGGTGGCCGGAATGCCCGGCGGATTGGGCCATATTCTGGATGTTGGAC